>NZ_JBUDGD010000087.1:0-15144 GCF_055484735.1 Pseudomonas sp. 15C
CAATGATCTGCACCGTGCCGGTCGGCGCGAATTGCGCCAGCAGCACGGTGATCGCACCGAGCGGGAACAGCAGAACCAGCAGGTTCTCCACCGGAATTCTCGAACAGGCCAGCAGGGTCAGCGCGATCACCGCCGCAGCAATCAGGCTGGAGGCGCTGAAGAAATCCAGGCCCAGGCCGATCGGCGTCAACAGATGAGTCAGCAGGCTGGCGCCGTGGGCGACGACGGCGAGCACGCCGAGGCTGACCAGCAGGCGCTTGTTCGCCTTGGCGCCAGTGGCCAGACGGGTGCTTTGATACAGGGTCGCAGCGGCATACAGGAGGGCGGCGGCGAGGGTGGTCAGTAAGCTGGGTGACAAGGGGAGCATAAATCCTGATGGGCGGGCCCGAAAGACGCTGAGTTTGGCATAGAACCGCCGCGACACGAAAGACTCGGCAAGCTGACAGCGAGGTGTGCGCCGGGCGCAGTCTTCGCTATAATCCGCGACCTGCCCACGCCGCAGGCTCGCCGAGCACATGTTGATTCCGGTCTGGGCCGCCATTATCCCGGTCTGTACAGGGCCTGAAAGGATCGCGCAATGTTTGAAAACTTAACCGACCGTCTCTCGCAGACGCTGCGCCATGTCACCGGCAAGGCGAAGCTGACCGAGGACAACATCAAAGACACCCTGCGTGAAGTGCGCATGGCGTTGCTCGAAGCCGACGTCGCGCTGCCGGTGGTCAAGGACTTCGTCAATTCGGTCAAGGAACGCGCCGTCGGCACCGAGGTGTCGCGCAGCCTGACGCCGGGCCAGGCGTTCGTGAAGATCGTCCAGGCCGAACTCGAAAGCCTGATGGGCGCCGCCAACGAAGACCTGAACCTGAGCGCCGTGCCGCCAGCAGTCATTCTGATGGCCGGTCTGCAGGGTGCCGGTAAAACCACTACCGCCGGCAAGCTCGCGCGCTTCCTTAAGGAGCGCAAGAAGAAGTCGGTCATGGTCGTGTCGGCGGACGTTTACCGTCCTGCGGCGATCAAGCAGCTGGAAACCCTGGCCAACGATATCGGCGTGACGTTCTTTCCCTCCGACCTGAGTCAGAAGCCGGTCGACATCGCCAGCGCCGCTATTAAAGAAGCCAAACTGAAATTCATCGACGTGGTCATCGTCGATACCGCCGGTCGTCTGCACATCGACGAAGAGATGATGGGCGAGATCAAGGCGCTGCACGCGGCGATCAACCCGGTCGAAACGCTGTTCGTGGTCGATGCCATGACCGGCCAGGACGCCGCCAACACGGCCAAGGCATTCGGTGATGCGCTGCCGCTGACCGGCGTGATCCTGACCAAGGTCGACGGCGACGCCCGTGGCGGTGCTGCGCTGTCGGTACGCGCGATCACTGGCAAGCCGATCAAGTTCATCGGTATGGGCGAGAAGAGCGAAGCGCTCGATCCGTTCCATCCCGAGCGTATCGCCTCGCGCATCCTCGGCATGGGCGACGTGCTCAGCCTGATCGAACAGGCCGAAGCGACCCTCGACAAGGACAAGGCCGACAAACTGGCCAAGAAGCTGAAGAAGGGCAAGGGTTTCGACCTCGAAGACTTCCGCGATCAGCTGCAACAGATGAAGAACATGGGCGGCCTCGGCGGGCTCATGGACAAACTGCCGAGCATCGGCGGCGTCAACCTGTCGCAGATGGGCAATGCCCAGAACGCCGCTGAGAAGCAGTTCAAACAGATGGAAGCCATCATCAACTCGATGACCCCGGCCGAGCGCCGCGATCCAGAGCTGATCAGTGGTTCGCGCAAGCGCCGCATCGCCATGGGTTCCGGCACTCAGGTGCAGGACATCGGCCGCTTGATCAAGCAGCACAAGCAGATGCAGAAGATGATGAAGAAATTCTCCGCCAAGGGCGGAATGGCGAAAATGATGCGCGGCATGGGCGGAATGTTGCCCGGCGGCGGCATGCCGAAAATGTGAGACAGGACACCAAGACTTCGCCGGTCGTCGCACCGGCGCAGACCCTGCAAGGACGCAGGATCAACAGCAAACCCGCACTCGGCGGGAGCTGACTGGCCGTTTTCATCGACGGCTCTCCATGCAAATCTGCACGGCATGCCACAGGCGCCGGAAAAAGTCATTTGCAAAAGTCCGGATATTCCTTAGAATATGCGGCCTTTCGGGCACCCATGCCCGCTGTGCATTTAGATTTGCAGCACCGACTACAGGAACGATGTTCACATGCTAACAATCCGTCTTGCCCTTGGCGGCTCCAAAAAGCGCCCGTTTTACCACCTGACCGTAACCGACTCGCGTAACCCGCGTGACGGCTCCCACAAAGAACAGGTTGGCTTCTTCAACCCTGTTGCCCGTGGTCAGGAAGTTCGTCTGTCCGTGAACCAAGAGCGCGTAGCCTACTGGCTGAGCGTTGGTGCACAGCCTTCTGAGCGCGTTGCTCAGTTGTTGAAGGAATCTGCCAAGGCTGCGGCCTGAGCAATATGAACGCGACGCCTGCTGTTGCCGATGATTTGATCGTTATTGGCAAAATTTATTCTGTTCATGGCGTTCGCGGCGAAGTGAAGGTGTATTCCTTTACTGATCCGACTGAAAACCTGTTGCAGTACAAAACCTGGACGCTCAAGCGCGAAGGCAATGTCAAACAGGTCGAGCTGGTCAGTGGACGCGGGAGCGACAAGTTCCTGGTCGCCAAGCTCAAGGGTCTTGATGATCGTGAAGAAGCTCGTCTTCTCGCCGGTTACGAGATCTGCGTGCCGCGCAACCTGTTCGCTGAATTGACCGAAGGCGAGTACTACTGGTACCAGCTGGAAGGTCTGAAGGTCATCGACACCCTTGGGCAATTGCTCGGGAAAATCGATCATCTTCTGGAAACCGGCGCCAATGATGTAATGGTCGTCAAGCCTTGCGCTGGCAGCCTGGATGATCGCGAACGCCTGTTGCCGTATACCGGGCAATGCGTGTTGGCCGTCGACCTGGCCGCGGGCGAGATGAAGGTGGATTGGGACGCGGACTTCTGACGTGGCTAACTTGCGCGTTGAAGTGATCAGTTTGTTTCCCGAGATGTTTTCCGCCATTGGCGATTACGGCATCACCAGTCGTGCGGTCAAACAGGGGCTTTTACAGCTGACCTGTTGGAATCCGCGAGATTACACGACGGATCGGCATCACACTGTGGACGATCGCCCGTTTGGCGGTGGTCCGGGCATGGTGATGAAGATCAAGCCCCTGGAAGATGCTCTGGTTCAGGCCAAGGCAGCAGCCGGGGAGGCGGCGAAGGTGATTTACCTGTCCCCCCAAGGCCGTCAGCTGACTCAGTCGGCGGTACGCGAGCTGGCACAATCGGATGCATTGATCCTGATTGCCGGCCGCTATGAAGGCATTGACGAGCGCTTTATTGAGGCTCATGTCGATGAAGAGTGGTCGATTGGCGACTATGTACTGTCTGGCGGCGAGCTGCCGGCCATGGTCCTGATCGATGCGGTTACACGACTGCTGCCTGGAGCTTTAGGGCATGCGGATTCCGCTGAGGAAGATTCCTTTACGGATGGTCTGCTGGATTGCCCGCACTACACCCGACCGGAGGTGTATGCGGATCAGCGTGTTCCCGACGTGTTGCTGAGTGGCAATCACGCGCATATCCGGCGTTGGCGTTTACAGCAGTCCCTTGGTAGGACCTATGAACGACGCGCCGATCTTCTGGAAAGCCGCTCGCTTTCTGGAGAAGAGAAGAAGCTGCTCGAGGAATACATCCGCGAGCGGGACGATAGTTAACAACGTATCGATGGTAGATCGAACGATTTACCTTAGGAGCACAGCATGACCAACAAAATCATCCTTGCACTCGAAGCAGAGCAGATGACCAAAGAAATCCCTACCTTTGCCCCGGGCGACACCATTGTCGTTCAGGTGAAAGTGAAGGAAGGCGATCGTTCCCGTCTGCAAGCGTTCGAAGGCGTTGTCATCGCCAAGCGTAACCGCGGCGTGAACAGTGCGTTCACCGTTCGTAAAATCTCCAACGGTGTTGGCGTAGAACGTACTTTCCAGACTTACTCGCCGCAAATCGACAGCATGGCTGTCAAGCGTCGCGGTGACGTACGTAAAGCCAAGCTGTACTACCTGCGCGACCTGTCGGGTAAAGCAGCTCGCATCAAGGAAAAACTGGCTTAAGTCCAGCTTCCGATGCAGAAAAAAGCAGCCTTCGGGCTGCTTTTTTGTTGCCTGCGTTTTGTGCCTGGAAAGCTTTGAACAAAACCGAGTCGCGGCCTTCGCGAGCAGGCTCGCTCCCACAGAGGAGCGCGTTCCAAATGGGGAGGGTTGCTCCCGCAGGAATATGCATTCCAAATGTGTGCGAGCCTGCTCGCGATTCGATCTGTCAGGCGCTGGAAACTTCCGGTTGAATCAACGCCAGCAACGTCCACCCCGCCCCTGGCTTCAATGTCGTTTCCGGCGTCACCACATGCACCCAGCCACTGTCATCGCGCATGAACAGCAAGGTGGCTCGATTGCGGTGCAGCGCGCGGTAGTCCTCCCAGTCGAAGCCGTCCGTCAACGTTGTGCTGTATAGCTCGGCACCCTGGCCCATTTGCCCGGCCAGTTTCGAATAGGTCAGCGCGTCACTGCCCAATTGGTTGCCGCGATGTTCCAGACTCGCCCGATGCTTGTCGCTGCGCCGGCTCTCATGCCCGCTGGCCAGACCAAACAAGCGCTGATGGCCGAAGTCATGACGAAAGCGCATCGCCGCCAATGTATTGAGTTCACCCGAGGGTGAGAGCGCCAGCAAATGCCCCAGCCCGACCAGATCCAGATGTGCATCGGCGTGCTGTGAGGCCGGGTTGCCGAAGTAGGTCGGCAGACCTTCCATACGCGCCGCACGAATGTTTTCCCAGCTCGAATCGGTCAGCAGTACGCGACTGCCCAGCTGCTGCAATGATTTGCCCAGTTCTCGCGCCGGGCCGTTGGCGCCGACGATCAGGAAGCCACTCGGTGCCGGCTCCGCGACGTTGAGCAGGCGTGCCAGCGGGCGCGCCGTCGCACTTTGCAGGACCACCGTGCCGATGATCACGGCGAAGGTCAGCGGCACCAGCAGCAGCGCGCCTTCATGCCCGGCCGCATCCAGGCGAATGGCGAAAATCGCTGACACCGCGGCCGCGACAATCCCGCGTGGTGCAATCCAGCACAGCAGCGCGCGTTCACGCCAGCTCAGGCTGGAGCCCGCCGTACTGAGCAGCACGTTCAACGGGCGAGCGACCAATTGGATCACCAGCAGCAGAATCAACACCAGCGGCCCCAGCCCGATCAGCGCATTCAAATCAAGCCGCGCCGCCAACAGGATGAACAATCCGGAAATCAGCAACACGCTGAGGTTTTCCTTGAAGTGCAGGATGTGCCGCACATCCACGCCTTTCATGTTCGCCAGCCACATGCCCATCAGCGTGACCGCCAGCAAACCGGACTCATGCATCACCGCGTTGGCGGCAATAAAGATCCCGAGCACCGCTGCCAGCGAGGCGAGGTTGTGTAGATATTCCGGAAGCCATTGTCGACGGATCACCGTGCCGAGCACCCAGCCGCCGACAATGCCGAACGCTGCGCCGCAGACAATCACCCCGCCGAAAGTGAACAGGCTCTGCTTGAGGCCGTGCCCTTCAACGCTGGCAATGATGAAGCTGTACACCACCACGGCGAGCAGCGCGCCGATCGGGTCAATGACGATGCCTTCCCAGCGCAGAATATTGGCGATCGAGGCTTTCGGCCGCACCACCCGCAGCATCGGTACGATCACCGTCGGGCCGGTGACCAGCGTTAGGCTGCCGAACAGGATCGCCAGCATCCAGTCGAAACCGAGCAGAAAATGCGTGGCGACGGCGATGACGATCCAGGTCGAAATCGCCCCGACCGTGACCAGTCGGTGGACGACGCTGCCGACCTCTTTCCACTCCGATAGATGCAGAGTCAGGCTGCCCTCGAACAGAATCAGCGCGACCGCCAGCGACACCAGTGGCATCAGCAACGGGCCGAACATTTCCTGCGGATCCAGCCAGCCGAGCACCGGGCCGACGAGGATGCCGGTCAACAGCAGAAACAGAATCGCTGGCAACTTCAGGCGCCAGGCCAACCATTGGCAACCGAGCGCTGCCGCGCCAATCCCGCCAAATGCCAATAGAATTTGCTGCTCGTTCATTGATGCTCCCTGTTCCTTGATCTGGCTGGCTATGAAAGACTAGCGGCCATTCCCGACGTTCACTGTCTATTTGCGCGCAGTGTGAAAAACTGCCTGCCATGAGCACCCATGCCTGCCATCGACCACCCGCTGATTGACCAATTCCTCGACGCTTTATGGCTGGAAAAAGGCCTGTCGGATAACACCCGCGGCGCCTACCGCAGCGATCTGGCGCTGTTCAATGGCTGGCTGCAGGAGAAAAACCTCGAACTGATCAACGCCGGCCGCGAGCTGATTCTTGATCATTTGGCCTGGCGCCTGGAGCAGAACTACAAGCCGCGCTCCACCGCGAGATTTCTCTCCGGCGTGCGTGGCTTTTATCGCTATCTGCTGCGGGAAAAGCTGATCAGTGTCGACCCGACCTTGCGCATCGACATGCCGCAGCTGGGGCGGCCGTTGCCCAAGTCACTGTCCGAGGCCGACGTCGAAGCGCTGCTCAAGGCGCCGGACCTGAGCGAAGCCATCGGCCAGCGTGATCGCGCCATGCTCGAAGTCCTGTATGCCTGCGGCTTGCGCGTGACCGAACTGGTCAGCCTGACGCTGGAGCAGGTCAACCTGCGCCAGGGTGTGCTGCGGGTGATGGGCAAGGGCAGCAAGGAACGGCTGGTGCCGATGGGCGAGGAGGCGATTGTCTGGGTTGAGCGCTATATGCGCGACGGACGTGGCGAACTGCTCAGCGGGCGGCCCAGCGATGTGCTGTTCCCCAGTCAGCGTGGCGAACAGATGACCCGTCAGACCTTCTGGCACCGGATCAAACATCAGGCCAAAGTTGCCGGGATCAATAAATCGCTGTCACCGCACACCCTGCGTCACGCGTTTGCCACGCACTTGCTCAATCACGGCGCGGATTTGCGCGTGGTGCAGATGTTGCTCGGGCATAGCGACTTGTCCACAACGCAGATCTACACCCATGTCGCGCGCGCACGTTTGCAGGACCTGCACGCCAAACACCACCCGCGCGGCTGAACAACAATCCCCTGTAGGCCTTCGCCTGCTCGCGATAGCGGTGTGTCAGTCCCCGTTGCATTATCAGGACTACCGCTATCGCGAGCAGGCTCACTCCTACAGATTCTTCAGTGCTCTCGAAATCCATGGCGACCGGCGCATTCGGCCACCGTGACCTTATGTGTTAGGCTTTGCCGGTTTGCACGATGGGCGGTTATGACCCGGTGTTCCGGCACGGGCGTTCTGATCGTTCCATTTGTCCGCCTTCAGGAGTTCTCATGCGTCTGACCCAGATTTTCGCCGCCGCAGCCCTTGCGTTGGTCAGCACCTTTGCCGCCGCCGATGACGCGGCCGATAAAGCCATTCGTCAAAGCCTGGAAAAACTCGAGCTCGAGGTTCCGGTCGAAAGCATCAGCGCCAGCCCGCTGCCGGGCATGTACGAAGTCAAGCTCCAGGGCAGCCGCGTGCTCTACGCCAGTGCCGATGGCCAGTACATCGTTCAGGGCAATCTCTACCAACTGGCGAACGGCAAACCGGTCAACCTGACCGAGAAGACCGAACGCCTGGGCATCTCCAAGCTGATCAATGCCATTCCGGTGGCCGAGACCGTGGTTTATCCGGCGGTCGGCGAAACCAAGTCGCACATCACCGTGTTCACCGATACCACCTGCCCGTACTGCCACAAGCTGCACGCCGAAGTGCCGGAGCTGAACAAGCGCGGCATCGAAGTGCGTTACGTGGCGTTCCCGCGTCAGGGCCTGAATTCCCCAGGCGATGAACAGCTGCAAGCGGTGTGGTGCTCGAAAGACAAGAAAGCCGCCATGGACAAAATGGTCGATGGCAAGGAAATCAAGGCCGCCAAGTGCGATAACCCGGTTTCCAGACAGTTCGCCCTTGGTCAATCGATCGGCGTGAACGGCACACCGGCCATCGTTTTGGCCGACGGGCAAGTCATTCCGGGCTACCAGCCTGCGCCACAAGTCGCCAAACTGGCGCTGGGCGCGAAGTAATTCGCATCGTCACGGTCCGCCGCTGACGATCATGGTCCGGCAGCCATATCGCCGGGCCATCAATAGAGAGCCGCGAGCACGCGGTTGTTTTCCGGCCGACCCTGCGTCGGCCGTTTTATGGGGAGTTCACAGTGAATCCGGTCAAAGTAGGCATCTGTGGGTTAGGGACCGTCGGTGGCGGTACCTTCAACGTACTTCAGCGCAACGCCGAGGAAATTGCTCGTCGTGCCGGGCGTGGGATCGAAGTGGCACAAATTGCCATGCGCACGCCAAAGCCTCAGTTCCAGACGACCGGTATTGCGATTACCAACGATGTCTTCGAAGTGGCCACGAACCCTGAGATCGACATCGTCATAGAGCTGATGGGCGGCTACACCGTTGCCCGCGAGCTGGTACTCAAGGCCATCGAGAATGGCAAGCATGTGGTCACCGCGAACAAGGCGCTGATAGCCGTTCACGGTAATGAAATTTTCGCCAAGGCACGCGAGAAAGGCGTGATCGTGGCATTCGAAGCAGCGGTGGCCGGGGGTATTCCGGTGATCAAGGCGATTCGTGAGGGCCTGTCGGCCAACCGCATCAACTGGGTCGCGGGGATCATAAACGGCACCGGCAACTTCATCCTCACCGAAATGCGCGAGAAGGGCCGTACGTTCGAAGACGTGCTGGCCGAAGCGCAGGCGCTGGGTTATGCCGAAGCCGATCCGACCTTCGACGTCGAAGGCATCGATGCGGCGCACAAGCTGACCATCCTGGCCTCGATCGCGTTCGGTATTCCGCTGCAGTTCGACAAGGCGTACACCGAAGGCATCACCAAACTGACCACCGCTGACGTGAATTACGCCGAAGCGCTGGGCTACCGCATCAAGCACCTGGGCGTAGCGCGCAGCACCGCTGCCGGTATCGAGTTGCGCGTACACCCGACGCTGATCCCGGCCGATCGCCTGATCGCCAACGTCAACGGTGTGATGAACGCGGTGATGGTCAACGGTGACGCGGCCGGTTCGACGCTGTTCTACGGCGCTGGCGCCGGCATGGAGCCAACCGCTTCGTCGGTGATCGCCGATCTGGTCGACGTAGTGCGTGCGATGACCTCCGACCCGGAAAACCGCGTACCGCACCTGGCCTTCCAGCCGGACTCGCTGTCGGCGCATCCGATCCTGCCGATCGAAGCCTGCGAAAGCGCTTATTACCTGCGCATTCAGGCCAAGGACCACCCGGGCGTTCTCGCTCAGGTGGCAAGCATCCTGTCGGAGCGCGGCATCAATATCGAATCGATCATGCAGAAGGAAGTCGAAGAGCATGACGGCCTGGTGCCGATGATCCTGCTGACTCACCGCGTGGTCGAGCAGCGCATCAACGATGCGATCGCCGCACTTGAAGCGCTCGCAGGCGTTGCCGGCCCGGTCGTACGAATCCGCGTCGAACATTTGAACTAAAAAAGCAGCGGCAAGCTTCGAGCTGCAAGCGGCAAGAGAGAAGCAGTCTGGCTTTTACTTGCGACTTGCAGCTAGCAGCTTGCAGCTCAAACCGAAGGTTTGAAAAAAATGCGATATATCAGTACTCGCGGCCAGGCACCCGCCCTGAATTTCGAAGAGGTTCTGCTGGCCGGTCTGGCCACGGACGGCGGTTTGTACGTCCCGGAAAACCTGCCACGTTTCACCCAGGAAGAAATCGCTTCCTGGGCTGGTCTGCCGTATCACGAGCTGGCCTTCCGGGTGATGCGTCCGTTCGTGACCGGCAGCATTCCCGACGCCGATTTCAAAAAGATTCTTGAAGAAACCTACGCGGTCTTCGCTCACAGCGCAGTGGCGCCGTTGCGTCAGCTCAACGGCAACGAATGGGTGATGGAGCTGTTCCACGGCCCGACCCTGGCGTTCAAGGACTTCGCCCTGCAACTGCTGGGTCGTCTGCTCGACTACGTGCTGGAAAAGCGCGGCGAGCGCGTGGTGATTGTCGGTGCCACCTCCGGTGATACCGGTTCGGCGGCCATCGAAGGCTGCAAGCATTGCGAAAACGTCGACATCTTCATCCTGCATCCCCACAACCGGGTTTCGGAAGTGCAGCGCCGGCAGATGACCACGATCGTTGGCGAGAACATCCACAACATCGCGATCGAAGGCAACTTCGATGACTGCCAGGAAATGGTCAAGAACAGCTTCGCCGACCAGAGCTTCCTCAAAGGCACGCGGCTGGTAGCGGTGAACTCGATCAACTGGGCGCGGATCATGGCCCAGATCGTCTACTACTTCCACGCCTCGCTGCAGTTGGGCGGGCCGGCGCGTTCGGTGTCGTTCTCGGTGCCGACCGGCAACTTCGGCGACATTTTCGCCGGTTACCTGGCGCGCAACATGGGCCTGCCGATCAACCAGTTGATCGTCGCCACCAACCGCAACGACATCCTGCACCGCTTCATGAGCGGCAACCAGTACGTCAAGGAAACCCTGCACGCCACGCTGTCGCCGTCGATGGACATCATGGTCTCGTCGAACTTCGAACGCTTGCTGTTCGATCTGCACGGTCGCAACGGTGCAGCGATTGCCGGGTTGATGGACTCGTTCAAGCAGGGCGGCGGTTTCAGCGTTGAACAGGAGCGGTGGACCGAAGCGCGCAAACTGTTCGATTCGCTGGCGGTGGACGATGCGCAAACCTGCGAGACCATCGCCGAAGTCTATGCGCAGACTGGTGAGGTGCTGGATCCGCACACCGCGATCGGCGTCAAGGCCGCGCGCGAATGCCGTCGCAGCCTGGACATCCCGATGGTGATTCTCGGCACTGCGCACCCGGTGAAATTCCCGGATGCAGTAGAGAAAGCCGGTGTAGGAAAAGCGCTCGAACTACCTGCACATCTTTCTGATTTGTTTGAGCGAAACGAGCGCTGCACCGTTTTGCCGAACGAGCTGAAAGCCGTACAGGCCTTTGTCAGCCAGCATGGCAACCGCGGCAAGCCACTATAAGCCCATAAAAGCTGTCACATTTTGAAGCCCGTCTCCTGACGGGCTTTTTTGTTTTCGCTGCCACACTGCCCGGGTTTTCACCCACGCAGGACGGGTGAGTCGATCACGAAGGAAGTGGCAATGCTGTTTGATAGAGGTTTGAAACCGGCACTGGTTGGGGTGTTGTTGTGCGGATTGCTGGGGTTGATGCGTTGCAGCGTGGCGGCGCAACTGGCGCTGCACGGCGATGCCGCGACGCACAACGTACAGCCCGTCGAACTGGCTGCACACGAGCGCGAGTGGATTCGCGACAATCCCACGGTGACCGTGGCGTCATTGCAATACCCGCTGTACCTGTTCCAGGACGAGCACGGGCAGTGGAGCGGTTTGAACAATGATGTGCTCAAGCGGGTGACGGCGATGACCGGGTTGCAGTTCGTGCACCAGGAATCGTTCTCCACCGATCACATGCTCGAGCGCCTGAAGAACGGTGCGGCGGACATCAGTACGACGTTGGCCATCAGCGAGGAGCGCAAGGCATTTCTCGATTACAGCCACGCCTTTGGTGGGGCGGGGTGGGTGTTTGTCGGGCGTGCCGACGCGCCGCGGCTGGAATCTTTCGAGCAACTGGCCGGACGCAGGCTGGTGCTGCCGGCCCGGCATGCCCTGGAGGACACGATAAGACGCGACTTCCCGTCCATCGTGATTCATTCGGTCAAGACCTACGCCGAGGCACGGGCGCTGGTCGAAAGCGGCGAAGCCTATGCCACCATCGAAAATGAAATCGGCGCGCAGCTTTATCCGTTGGGTCCGCTTAAGGTCGGCGGGCTGGTCGAGGGCAAGTGGGAGGCGGACAACCTCGCGGTGCGCAAGGGCATGCCCGTACTACTGGGGATTCTCAACAAGGCACTGGAAGCCTTTCCGCCTGCCGAGCTGCGCGCGATCCGCCTGAAATGGCTGGAGGGAGTAGCGCCGGCACCGGCACCGACTATCGGCCGGCAACTGCTTGAATGGGCTTGCTGGGTCATGGGCGGGCTCGGCGTGTTCGGCTTGCTGTCATTGGTATGGAATCGGCGGCTGAGGGCGGTGATCAAGCTGCGCCTGGCGGCAGAAAAGGATCTGGGCGATCAACTGGCGTTTCAGCATGCATTGATCGACGCCTTGCCTGACCCAGTGTTCGTCCGCGATCTGCACGGGCGACTGATCACCTGTAACCGCAGCTATGAAGAGGCGTTATCGGTGCGTCTGGATCAGGTCATCGGGCGCTTGCTGATCGAACTCGACACGCTGCCCGAAGCCACGGCGTTGATGCTCCATGAGGAGTTCATGCTGCAGTTGCGCACGCGCAAGTCGCGCTTCAGCAAACGCCGCTTGCAGTTCAATAACGGCCCGCGCGAGGTCTATCAATGGACCGTGCCGTTCTACAGCGCCGACGGTAAATTGCGCGGGTTGTTGGGCGGCTGGACGGACATCTCTCAGCGCCGGGCGGAGAGCGGGTGTCAGTGTCCGCAATGAAGATGGGAAATGTCCTATAAGACGCGGCTACTTTTCCGATGGGAGGCTTAGGACGGCTGGCCTAGAGTGAGAACCACTGCGGTGAGAGTCCGCGATTGTCGCTCCAGAGGTCGCCTATGCGCTCGCTTAAAGTCCTGATACTTGAACCCAATCCGTTCCAGCTGATGGCGTTGCACCAGATGCTCAATGCCGTCGGCATCTATGACGTCCTCACCGCACCGTCGCTGGCAGCGGCCTTGTCGTCGCTGGAGTACCGCGGTGCAGTCGACATCGCCATCTGCGATCCGCAACTCAAGGGCGGCGATGGCCTAGCGCTGATGCAGCATCTGGCGGCTCGCCAGCAAGCGCGTGCGGTGATTCTGCTGGGGACGGTTGCAGCGAGTCTGCTCAACGATCTCGAGCCGCTGCTGGACGAGCACGGCGTGCGTTTGTTGGGGCGCCTGCAGACGCCGGTATCGGCGGTGCTGATGCGAGGTTTGCTCGACAGTTATCTGAGCGCCGCTGCGGCGCCACTCGGCGTGTAAGGCTTACGGCAGTTTTTCTGTCATCTTCGCCGTGCATGCTCTGTCAGACCGGTGACCCTGCGATCTGGAGGCAATCGAAACGCAGAACTTTCTTCTCGGGCCGGTGGTCATTTATGGTGTACACGCCCCAGGCGCACAGTTTTCGGACTATTGAGTGGAGATCGAGATGGAAAGTATCAGTCTATTGCTCGGTGAGGCTCTGAGCCCGTATCAGGTTTCGTTGACCCCCAGCGGCCGTGATGGCCAATGCCTGGTGACGCTGAAGAACAGTCACGGCGCCATCGTGGTGGAGCGCGAATTCAATCAGGCGCAATTGACCGACAAGCGTCTGCTGACCGATGTCGTCGATGGTCTGCACCGCGATGTGCTGATCGCTGAAGGCCGGCTTGAACCCTGCGTGATCGCGGCCTTGCGCAACGCCGCGCTGGACAAGCGGGCAGCGCTGTAAAGATGAAATATTTTTTGTGGGAACCTTCCTGCATCCCTGTCAGTCAGACCCCATAACAGCAGGATCAAGCATTGTGCTCCGGTGCTTGTCGCTTGCTGCTACGGGTCTTTATGTAGGCCACGTTTAACCCCGAGTTGTCTCCCCACTTCTCGGGGTTTCTTTTTGCCCGCGATTGTTCATTGCGCGGCCTGGTGGTCGAAAAATACGCGGGCCTGTTGCAGATAGTCCGCCCGCCGCTCCGGGTCGAGCCAATCGGCGTACAGTTGATTGAGCGGTTCGTGGGGCAGGGTGCGCAGCAGACCGTCGATCTCGGCGATGGCCTGACGTCCCTCGGCGGAGTTGGAGCAAGCCACATGCCCCGAGAGATATTTCTGCGTACCGCGAATCGGGTAGAACGCCAGTTCATCCTCGGCAATCTGCGCCTGCGTGGCCTGATAGCGAATCTCCGGCCAATAACCGAGCACCACCTGCAAACGACCCAGACGCTGCATCGATAGCAGGTTGCTCAGCGCGTCGTTGCCGTAGTGTGGCGTCAAGGCGCCGCGCGGCGCCTGCTGCAAAAGGTTGTCGATGAACTCGCCATAGCTGCGTTCGGCGACGATGCCAACCTTCCGCTCAGGCGCCGCAAGCAAAGCCGCCAGATCAACTTCACCTTCCACCAGGTAGGGCGCGAGGACGCCGCGATCCTTTTTGCGCACCACCAGGCCGTTGCTCACGGCGCGGATCGCCGGTATCGAATAGACAATCCACTGCGCACGCTCCTTGCTCCACAGCAGCGCCGGATCGCAGGCAAACGAGTTTTCCTGAAGCATTTGCAAACCGCGGGCGCGATTGACCCGCAGCATTGTGTGCTCGTATTGCGGCATCCCGGCAATCAGTTGTGGCAGCAAGTGATCAATGACGCCCTGACCCTTTTTAGGGCCCTCGAAAATGGTCATCGGCGGCAGGTCGCGCAACAACCAGATCAGCGTCGGTTTTGCCTGCGCCGCGCCTGACAGAGTAAGGAGGCACAACAAGCCGAACAGCCGCCACGTCCACCCGGAATGCGTGCGGCTGGCAGGCGAGGGCAGCGGGCGCTTCAGGTTAAATGGCTCCGTCTTCGCGTAACCTGGCGATCTGCGTTTCGTCGTAGCCAAGGTCGTGGAGTACCTGCGTATTGTGCTCACCCAGTTGCGGTCCGACCCATTCGGAACTGCCGGGTGTCTCTGACAATTTCGGCACGATGCCGGGCATCTTGAAATCCTTGCCGTCGGGCAGTTTCGCATGCAAGAACATTTCTCGCGCCAGGTACTGCGGATCGCTGAACATGTCCTCGGCGCTGAAGATCCGGCTGGCCGGCACTTCGGCCTGATTGAGCAGGTCGAGAACGGTCTGCAGCGGCAGCGAATTGACCCAGCGATCGATCACGCCGTACAGCTCGTCGCGGCGGCTGTCACGGCCGTCGTTGCTGGCCAGTGCCGGGTCGTTAGCCAGGTCTTCGCGACCGATGATCAACATGAAGCGTTTGAAGATCGCATCGCCGTTGGCGCCAATCTGCACATGCTTGCCATCGGCGCT
>NZ_JBUDGD010000088.1:0-15091 GCF_055484735.1 Pseudomonas sp. 15C
TGATCAAAACCATCGCGATGGAAGACGGTCTGCGTTTCGCTATCCGTGAAGGCGGTCGTACCGTCGGCGCCGGCGTCGTAGCCAAAATCATCGAGTAAGTAGTTGTAATGTATTTTTCGGGCCGGCATAATGGTCGGCCTGATTTTGTTTTAGGTCAGTAGCTCAATTGGCAGAGCGACGGTCTCCAAAACCGTAGGTTGGGGGTTCGATTCCCTCCTGACCTGCCAGATTCACTCAGTGTGTCTGGCTTTCTTTTCACAGGATCTTCATAGATGACTCCTAAAGCTGAAGCTCAAGGCTCTCGCTTCGATCTGCTCAAGTGGCTTGTAGTTGTCGCTTTGGTGGTTGTTGGCGTTGTTGGCAATCAGTATTATTCTGCTTCGCCGATCCTGTACCGTGTACTCGCTTTGCTTGTCATTGCTGCTGTAGCTGCCTTTGTAGGCCTGCAGACTGCGAAGGGCAAGTCTTTCTTTGTACTGGTTAAGGAAGCTCGCACCGAGATTCGTAAAGTCGTGTGGCCAACTCGCCAAGAAACCACGCAGACCACCCTGATTGTGGTGGCTGTTGTTCTGGTTATGGCGTTGCTGTTGTGGGGTCTTGATTCCCTGCTCGGCTGGCTTGTTTCCTTGATTGTCGGCTAAGGGTGTCCCGTGGCTAAGCGTTGGTATGTTGTGCATGCTTACTCGGGTTACGAGAAGCATGTGATGCGCTCGCTGGTCGAGCGCGTAAAGCTGGCTGGCATGGAAGATGGCTTCGGCGAGATTCTGGTTCCCACTGAAGAAGTGGTTGAAATGCGTAATGGCCAGAAACGCAAAAGCGAACGCAAGTTCTTCCCTGGCTATGTGCTGGTCCAGATGGATATGAATGAGGGTACTTGGCACTTGGTCAAGGATACTCCTCGCGTGATGGGCTTTATTGGCGGTACCGCTGACAAGCCTGCACCCATCACTGATAAAGAGGCAGAAGCGATTCTGCGTCGTGTCGCTGATGGTAGCGACAAGCCGAAGCCGAAGACTCTGTTTGAGCCAGGTGAGACGGTGCGAGTCAATGACGGTCCATTCGCTGATTTCAATGGCGTCGTCGAAGAAGTTAACTACGAAAAGAGCCGGATCCAGGTCGCAGTGCTCATTTTCGGTCGCTCTACTCCGGTGGAGCTCGAGTTCAGTCAGGTCGAAAAGGTCTAACTGGACAAGCAATCCCAACCCCGCAGCCCTAGGCTGTGGGGTTTTGTCGTCACTGGGATAAACGCGCAAGTAACCGGGGAGCCTTTCGAGGCGTTCGAACCCGTAATTGGAGTGCCTCATGGCCAAGAAGATTACCGCTTACATCAAGCTGCAAGTGAAGGCCGCTCAGGCTAACCCAAGCCCACCTGTTGGTCCTGCTCTGGGTCAGCACGGCGTGAACATCATGGAATTCTGCAAGGCTTTCAACGCCCGTACTCAGGGTCTTGAGCCAGGTCTGCCGACTCCAGTGATCATCACTGTCTACAGCGACCGCAGCTTCACTTTCGAAACCAAATCCACCCCTGCTTCGGTTCTGCTGAAGAAGGCGGCCGGTCTGACCAGCGGCTCCGCTCGTCCGAATACCGTTAAGGTTGGCACTGTTACCCGTGCTCAGCTGGAAGAAATCGCGAAAACCAAAAACGCGGATCTGACTGCAGCTGATATGGATGCAGCCGTGCGTACTATCGCCGGTTCTGCTCGTAGCATGGGCCTTAACGTGGAGGGTGTGTAATGGCTAAGCTGACCAAGCGTCAAAAGGCTATCGCCGGCAAAATCGAAGCAGGCAAGGCCTACAACATTGTAGACGCTGCCGCTCTGCTGGCTGAGCTGTCGACTGTCAAGTTCAGCGAGTCGTTCGACGTTGCTGTAAACCTGGGTGTTGACCCGCGTAAATCCGACCAGGTTGTTCGTAGCGCTACCGTGCTGCCACACGGCACTGGCAAGACTGTTCGCGTTGCTGTGTTCACTCAGGGTCCAGCTGCTGAGGCCGCTTTGGCTGCCGGCGCTGACCGTGTAGGCATGGACGATCTGGCTGCCGAAATGAAAGGCGGCGACCTGAACTACGACGTAGTGATCGCATCCCCGGATGCAATGCGCGTTGTAGGTCAGTTGGGTCAGATCCTCGGTCCACGTGGTCTGATGCCTAACCCTAAGGTTGGTACTGTGACTCCAGACGTAGCCACCGCGGTTAAAAACGCCAAGGCTGGTCAGGTTCGTTATCGCACCGACAAAAACGGCATCATCCACACCTCCGTTGGCAAAATCGGTTTCGACGCCGTCAAGCTGAAGGAAAACGTTGAAGCCCTGATCGCTGACCTGAAGCGTATCAAGCCAGCTTCTTCGAAAGGTATCTACGTCAAGCGCGTTACCCTGAGCACCACTATGGGCCCAGGTCTGGTTATCGACCAGAGCTCGCTGGACGCGTAAGACACAGATTGGCGCGAGAGATTGCGTCGATTGAAAAATTGGGGTCCCTGCCTGGCGGGGGCTATCCAAGACCGTAGGCGACGCAAGTCTTAAACCATCAGCCTACGCAGATGGTGCTCCCGGTTCCTTACCGAATCAGACACCAAAACGACATTCGGTTTCGATCGAATGAAACGGTAACAAGCAGGAGTTAAACCCGTGGCAATTAATCTCGAAGACAAGAAGGCCATCGTCGCTGAAGTCAACGAGGCTGCCAAAGTCGCTCTGTCCGCTGTCGTGGTTGATGCACGTGGCGTAACAGTAGGCGCAATGACCGGACTCCGTAAAGAGGCTCGTGAAGCTGGTGTTTACGTACGTGTTGTACGTAACACCCTGCTCAAGCGCGCTGTTGCTGACACTCAATACAGTGTCCTCAACGACGTGTTCACCGGCCCGACCCTGATTGCATTCTCCAACGAACATCCGGGCGCTGCTGCCCGTATCTTCAAAGAGTTTGCCAAGGGTCAGGACAAGTTCGAGATCAAGGCAGCTGCGTTCGAGGGCAAGTTCCTCGCAGCTAATCAGATCGACGTACTGGCAACTCTGCCGACCCGTGACGAAGCAATTTCCCAGCTGATGAGCGTGATTCAGGGCGCTACCAGCAAATTGGCTCGTACTCTGGCGGCAATTCGCGACCAGAAAGAAGCTGCCGCAGCCTAAGGCTCGTCAACTTTTCGCGTTTTTTGTTTATTTCGATGGTCGCGTAGGCCGTCCCCCAATTCAGGAATTGAGTCATGTCTCTGACTAACGAACAAATCATCGAAGCAATCGGCCAGAAATCCGTAGTGGAAATCGTTGAGCTGATCAAAGCGATGGAAGAAACCTTCGGTGTTACCGCTGCTGCCGCTTCGGCTGGTCCAGCTGCTGCTGCCGCTGTTGTTGAAGAGCAAACCGAGTTCAACGTTGTTCTGCTGGAAGCTGGCGAGAAGAAGGTTAACGTGATCAAGGCAGTTCGTGAACTGACCGGTCTGGGCCTGAAAGAAGCCAAAGAGAAAGTAGACGGCGCTCCTCAGGTTGTAGCTGAAGGCGTTTCGAAAGAAGCGGCTGAAGACGCCAAGAAGAAGCTGGAAGAAGCAGGCGCTAAAGTCGAGCTGAAGTAAGCATCGACTTTGCTCCTCCAGCCCGAGCGTCAAGCGACAGGCTGATGGCTGGTGGCTCTTGCCACCGGCCTTTTTCCGTTATTGGCAGCCGACTGGGTCGGTGCTGATAAAGGCGCTGTAACCACCCGATGCGGTGGCGCAAACCATGGGGTTTGCACGATTTTCTGGCTGCTCCCGTCGGGAGGGGCCAAACAAGCAGGTGACCAAGCTGGGGAACGCTGATGGCTTACTCATATACTGAGAAAAAACGTATCCGCAAGGACTTTAGCAAGTTGCCGGACGTCATGGATGTGCCTTACCTCCTGGCCATCCAGCTGGATTCGTATCGTGAATTCTTGCAAGCGGGAGCGACTAAAGATCAGTTCCGCGACGTGGGCCTGCATGCGGCCTTCAAATCCGTTTTCCCGATCATCAGCTACTCCGGCAATGCTGCGCTGGAGTACGTCGGTTATCGTCTGGGCGAACCGGCATTTGATGTCAAAGAATGCGTATTGCGCGGTGTAACTTTCGCCGTACCTTTGCGGGTAAAAGTGCGCCTGATCATTTTCGACAAAGAATCGTCGAACAAAGCGATCAAGGACATCAAAGAGCAAGAAGTCTACATGGGTGAAATCCCCCTGATGACTGAGAACGGTACCTTCGTAATCAACGGTACCGAACGTGTAATCGTTTCCCAGCTGCACCGTTCCCCGGGCGTGTTCTTCGACCACGACCGCGGCAAGACGCATAGCTCCGGCAAACTGCTGTACTCCGCGCGCATCATTCCTTACCGCGGTTCCTGGCTGGACTTCGAGTTCGACCCGAAAGACTGCGTGTTTGTGCGTATCGACCGTCGTCGCAAGCTGCCGGCATCCGTGCTGCTGCGCGCGCTCGGCTATACCACCGAAGAAGTGCTCGACGCGTTCTACACCACCAACGTTTTCCACCTGAGCGGCGAAACCCTCAGCCTGGAACTGGTGCCGTCGCGCCTGCGTGGCGAGATCGCAGTTCTGGACATCCAGGACGAAAAGGGCAAGGTCATCGTTGAAGCAGGCCGCCGTATTACCGCGCGCCACATCAACCAGATCGAAAAAGCCGGCATCAAGACGCTGGAAGTGCCTCTGGACTACGTCCTGGGTCGCACCACCGCCAAGGCCATCGTGCATCCGGCTACCGGCGAAATCCTGGCTGAGTGCAACACCGAGCTGAACACCGAAGTCCTGGCAAAAATTGCCAAGTCCGGCGTTGTACGCATCGAGACTCTGTACACCAACGACATTGACTGCGGTCCGTTCGTCTCCGACACGCTGAAGATCGACTCCACCAGCAACCAATTGGAAGCGCTGGTCGAGATCTATCGCATGATGCGTCCAGGCGAGCCGCCAACCAAAGACGCAGCCGAAACCCTGTTCAACAACCTGTTCTTCAGCCCTGAGCGCTACGACCTGTCTGCGGTCGGCCGGATGAAGTTCAACCGTCGTATCGGTCGTACCGAGATCGAAGGTTCGGGCGTGCTGTGCAAGGAAGACATCGTCGCGGTGCTGAAGACTCTGGTCGACATCCGCAACGGTAAAGGCATTGTCGATGACATCGACCACTTGGGTAACCGTCGTGTTCGCTGCGTAGGCGAAATGGCCGAGAACCAGTTCCGCGTTGGCCTGGTACGTGTTGAGCGTGCGGTCAAAGAGCGTCTGTCGATGGCTGAAAGCGAAGGCCTGATGCCGCAAGACCTGATCAACGCCAAGCCAGTGGCTGCGGCGGTGAAAGAGTTCTTCGGTTCCAGCCAGCTCTCGCAGTTCATGGACCAGAACAACCCGCTGTCCGAGATCACCCACAAGCGTCGTGTCTCTGCACTCGGCCCTGGCGGTCTGACGCGTGAGCGCGCTGGCTTCGAAGTCCGTGACGTACACCCGACTCACTACGGTCGTGTCTGCCCGATTGAAACGCCGGAAGGTCCGAACATCGGTCTGATCAACTCCCTGGCTGCGTACGCTCGCACCAACCAGTACGGCTTCCTGGAAAGCCCGTACCGCGTGGTGAAAGAGGGTGTGGTCACCGACGAGATCGTGTTCCTGTCCGCCATTGAAGAAGCCGATCACGTGATCGCGCAGGCTTCGGCGACCATGAACGAGCAGAAAGTCCTGATCGACGAACTGGTTGCCGTACGTCACCTGAACGAATTCACCGTCAAGGCGCCTGAAGAAGTCACCTTGATGGACGTTTCGCCGAAGCAGGTAGTTTCGGTTGCAGCGTCGCTGATTCCGTTCCTCGAGCACGACGACGCCAACCGTGCGTTGATGGGTTCGAACATGCAGCGTCAAGCTGTACCAACCTTGCGCGCTGACAAGCCGCTGGTAGGTACCGGCATGGAGCGTAACGTAGCCCGTGACTCCGGCGTTTGCGTCGTGGCTCGTCGTGGCGGCGTGATCGATTCCGT
The DNA here is from genome assembly GCF_055484735.1 of Pseudomonas sp. 15C. Taxonomy (NCBI): domain Bacteria; kingdom Pseudomonadati; phylum Pseudomonadota; class Gammaproteobacteria; order Pseudomonadales; family Pseudomonadaceae; genus Pseudomonas; species Pseudomonas sp. 15C. Next base: position 5,985 of record NZ_JBUDGD010000088.1, read on the forward strand.
CGACGCCAGCCGTATCGTGGTTCGTGTTGCTGATGACGAAGTTGAAACCGGCGAAGCTGGTGTCGACATCTACAACCTGACCAAATACACCCGCTCGAACCAGAACACCTGCATTAACCAGCGTCCGCTGGTGAGCAAGGGCGATCGCGTTCAGCGTAGCGACATCATGGCCGATGGCCCGTCCACCGACATGGGTGAACTGGCGCTGGGTCAGAACATGCGCATCGCGTTCATGGCATGGAACGGCTTCAACTTCGAAGACTCCATCTGCCTGTCCGAGCGTGTGGTTCAGGAAGACCGTTTCACCACGATCCACATTCAGGAACTGACCTGTGTGGCTCGTGACACCAAGCTTGGCCCAGAGGAAATCACTGCGGACATCCCGAACGTGGGTGAAGCTGCACTGAACAAGCTGGACGAAGCCGGTATCGTTTACGTAGGTGCTGAAGTTGGTGCAGGCGACATCCTGGTCGGTAAGGTCACTCCGAAAGGCGAGACCCAGCTGACGCCGGAAGAAAAACTGCTGCGTGCGATCTTCGGTGAAAAAGCCAGCGACGTTAAGGACACCTCCCTGCGCGTGCCAACCGGCACCAAAGGTACTGTCATCGACGTACAGGTCTTCACTCGTGACGGCGTTGAGCGTGATGCTCGTGCACTGTCGATTGAGAAGTCCCAGCTGGACGAGATCCGCAAGGATCTGAACGAAGAGTTCCGCATCGTTGAAGGCGCGACTTTCGAACGTCTGCGTTCCGCTCTGGTAGGCCACAAGGCTGAAGGCGGCGCGGGTCTGAAGAAAGGCCAGGACATCACCGACGAAGTACTCGACGGTCTCGAGCACGGCCAGTGGTTCAAACTGCGCATGGCTGAAGATGCTCTGAACGAGCAGCTCGAGAAGGCTCAGGCCTACATCGTTGATCGTCGCCGTCTGCTGGACGACAAGTTCGAAGACAAGAAGCGCAAACTGCAGCAGGGCGATGACCTGGCTCCAGGCGTGCTGAAAATCGTCAAGGTTTACCTGGCAATCCGTCGTCGCATCCAGCCGGGCGACAAGATGGCCGGTCGTCACGGTAACAAAGGTGTGGTCTCCGTGATCATGCCGGTTGAAGACATGCCGCACGATGCCAATGGCACCCCGGTCGACGTGGTCCTCAACCCGCTGGGCGTACCTTCGCGTATGAACGTTGGTCAGATCCTCGAAACCCACCTGGGCCTCGCGGCCAAAGGTCTGGGCGAGAAGATCAACCGGATGGTCGAAGAGCAGCGTAAAGTCGCTGAACTGCGCACCTTCCTGGACGAGATCTACAACCAGATCGGCGGTCGTAACGAAGATCTGGACAGCTTCTCCGATCAGGAAATCCTGGATCTGGCGAAGAACCTGCGTGGCGGCGTTCCAATGGCCACTCCAGTGTTCGACGGCGCCAAGGAAAGCGAAATCAAGGCCATGCTGAAACTGGCAGACCTGCCGGAAAGCGGCCAGATGCAGCTGACCGACGGCCGTACCGGCAACAAGTTCGAGCGTCCAGTTACCGTTGGCTACATGTACATGCTGAAGCTGAACCACTTGGTAGACGACAAGATGCACGCGCGTTCTACCGGTTCGTACAGCCTGGTTACCCAGCAGCCGCTGGGTGGTAAGGCGCAGTTCGGTGGTCAGCGTTTCGGGGAGATGGAGGTCTGGGCACTGGAAGCATACGGTGCTGCATACACTCTGCAAGAAATGCTCACAGTGAAGTCGGACGATGTGAACGGCCGTACCAAGATGTACAAGAACATCGTGGATGGCGATCACCGTATGGAGCCGGGCATGCCCGAGTCCTTCAACGTGTTGATCAAGGAAATTCGTTCCCTCGGCATCGATATCGATCTGGAAACCGAATAACACGTGACGCGAATCGAGAGCGGGGCAGGAATGCCCGCTCTCTGCTCCGCCAGGAGGAAAGGCCTTGAAAGACCTACTGAATTTGCTGAAAAACCAGGGTCAAGTCGAAGAGTTCGACGCCATCCGTATCGGATTGGCATCGCCTGAGATGATCCGTTCGTGGTCGTTCGGTGAAGTTAAAAAGCCGGAAACCATCAACTACCGTACGTTCAAACCTGAGCGTGACGGCCTGTTCTGCGCCAAGATCTTTGGCCCGGTAAAGGATTACGAGTGCCTGTGCGGTAAGTACAAGCGCTTGAAGCACCGTGGTGTGATCTGCGAGAAGTGCGGCGTTGAAGTTGCACTGGCCAAGGTTCGTCGTGAGCGCATGGCGCACATCGAACTGGCTTCGCCGGTTGCCCACATCTGGTTCCTGAAATCGCTGCCGTCGCGTATCGGCTTGCTGATGGACATGACCCTGCGTGATATCGAACGCGTTCTCTACTTCGAGAGCTATGTCGTTATCGATCCAGGCATGACCACCCTTGAAAAAGGTCAGCTGCTGAACGACGAGCAGTACTTCGAAGCGCTGGAAGAGTTCGGTGACGACTTCGACGCCCGCATGGGTGCTGAAGCCGTCCGCGAACTGCTGCACGCTATCGACCTGGAGCACGAGATTGGCCGTCTGCGCGAAGAAATTCCGCAAACCAACTCCGAAACCAAGATCAAGAAGCTGTCCAAGCGTCTGAAGTTGATGGAAGCCTTCCAGGGTTCCGGCAACCTGCCAGAGTGGATGGTGCTGACCGTTCTGCCGGTTCTGCCGCCAGATCTGCGTCCACTGGTCCCGCTGGATGGCGGTCGTTTCGCGACTTCCGACCTCAACGATCTGTATCGTCGAGTGATCAACCGTAACAACCGTTTGAAGCGCCTGCTGGATCTGTCCGCTCCGGACATCATCGTGCGCAACGAAAAGCGTATGTTGCAGGAAGCTGTCGATGCACTGCTCGACAACGGTCGTCGTGGCCGCGCTATCACCGGTTCCAACAAGCGTCCTCTGAAATCCCTGGCTGACATGATCAAGGGTAAGCAGGGTCGTTTCCGTCAGAACTTGCTCGGTAAGCGTGTTGACTACTCCGGTCGTTCGGTAATTACCGTAGGCCCGACCCTGCGTCTGCACCAGTGCGGTCTGCCGAAGAAGATGGCTCTCGAGCTGTTCAAGCCGTTCATTTTCGGCAAGCTGGAAATGCGCGGTCTCGCGACCACCATCAAAGCGGCCAAGAAAATGGTCGAGCGCGAGCTGCCAGAGGTTTGGGACGTTCTCGCTGAAGTGATTCGCGAACACCCGGTCCTGCTCAACCGTGCACCGACCCTTCACCGTCTGGGTATCCAGGCGTTTGAACCGGTTCTGATCGAAGGTAAGGCTATCCAGCTGCACCCGCTGGTCTGCGCCGCGTACAACGCCGACTTCGACGGCGACCAGATGGCCGTGCACGTACCGCTGACACTGGAAGCCCAGTTGGAAGCGCGTGCGTTGATGATGTCGACCAACAACATTCTGTCGCCAGCCAACGGTGAGCCAATCATCGTTCCGTCGCAGGACGTTGTATTGGGTCTGTACTACATGACCCGTGAAGCGATCAACGCCAAAGGCGAAGGTCGTGTATTCGCGGATCTGCAGGAAGTTGACCGTGTGTTCCGTGCCGGCGAAGCCGCACTGCACGCCAAGGTCAAGGTTCGTATCAACGAAACCGTCAACGACCGTGATGGCAACAGCGTGAGCGGTACCCGTATCGTCGACACCACTGTCGGCCGTGCGCTGCTGTTCCAGGTTGTGCCAAAAGGTCTGTCGTTCGACGTCGTCAACCTGCCGATGAAGAAAAAGGCGATCTCCAAGCTGATCAACCAGTGCTACCGCGTGGTTGGTTTGAAAGAGACCGTGATCTTCGCTGACCAGTTGATGTACACCGGTTTCGCGTACTCGACCATCTCCGGCGTTTCCATCGGTGTTAACGACTTCGTTATCCCGGATGAAAAAGCCCGCATCATCGGTGCTGCCACCGACGAAGTGAAAGAGATCGAGAGCCAGTACGCCTCCGGCCTGGTAACCCAGGGCGAGAAGTACAACAAAGTGATCGACCTCTGGTCGAAAGCGAACGACGAAGTTTCCAAGGCAATGATGGCCAACCTCTCGAAAGAGAAGGTTATCGACCGTCACGGCGTGGAAGTCGATCAAGAGTCGTTCAACTCGATGTACATGATGGCCGACTCGGGTGCGCGGGGTTCCGCAGCACAGATTCGTCAGCTGGCCGGTATGCGTGGTCTGATGGCCAAGCCGGACGGTTCCATCATTGAAACGCCGATTACTGCGAACTTCCGTGAAGGTTTGAGCGTACTTCAGTACTTCATCTCGACTCACGGTGCTCGTAAAGGTCTGGCGGATACCGCGTTGAAAACTGCGAACTCCGGTTACCTGACTCGTCGTCTGGTAGACGTGGCGCAGGATCTGGTTGTAACCGAGATCGATTGCGGCACCGAACACGGTCTGCTGATGACTCCGCACATTGAAGGCGGTGACGTTGTAGAGCCGTTGGGTGAACGCGTATTGGGTCGTGTTATTGCCCGTGACGTATTCAAGCCAGGTACCGAGGACGTTATCGTTCCTGCCGGTACTCTGGTGGACGAGAAGTGGGTTGAATTCATCGAGCTGAACAGCATCGACGAAGTGATCGTGCGTTCGCCGATCAGCTGCGAAACCCGCTATGGCATTTGCGCCAAGTGCTACGGCCGTGATCTGGCGCGTGGTCACCAGGTGAACATCGGTGAAGCGGTCGGCGTTATCGCTGCCCAGTCCATCGGTGAGCCGGGTACCCAGCTGACCATGCGTACGTTCCACATCGGTGGTGCGGCAAGCCGTACTTCTGCAGCCGATAGCGTTCAGGTGAAGAATGGCGGTACCGTCCGTCTGCACAACCTGAAGCACGTTGAGCGAGTGGATGGCCACTTGGTAGCTGTGTCCCGTTCCGGTGAGCTGGCGATCGCTGATGACTTCGGTCGTGAGCGCGAGCGTTACAAGCTGCCGTACGGTGCCGTGATTTCGGTTAAAGAAGGTGACAAGGTCGACGCTGGCGCCATCGTGGCCAAGTGGGATCCGCACACTCACCCGATCGTTACCGAAATGAAAGGTACCGTGACCTACGTGGGCATGGAAGAAGGCATCACGATCAAGCGTCAGACTGACGAATTGACCGGTATGACCAACATTGAAGTACTCGACGCGAAAGATCGTCCAGCTGCGGGCAAGGAAATTCGTCCTGCAGTGAAGATGGTCGACGACAACGGCAAGGATCTGTTGCTGCCAGGCACTGACGTTATCGCTCAGTATTTCCTGCCAGCCAACGCCCTGGTCGGTGTGGCTGACGGCGCGAAGATTGCGATCGGTGATGTTATCGCTCGTATCCCGCAGGAAACTTCGAAGACTCGTGACATCACCGGTGGTCTGCCGCGTGTTGCCGACCTGTTCGAAGCTCGTCGTCCGAAAGAAGCGTCGATTCTGGCTGAAGTCAGCGGCACCATCGCGTTCGGTAAAGAGACCAAGGGCAAGCGCCGTCTGGTCATTACCCCGAACGACGGTAGCGATCCGTACGAAGAGCTGATTCCGAAGTGGCGTCACCTGAACGTGTTCGAAGGCGAACAGGTAAACCGCGGCGAAGTTATCTCCGACGGTCCGAGCGATCCACACGACATCCTGCGTCTGCTGGGTGTAAGTGCGCTGGCCAAGTACATCGTCAACGAGATCCAGGACGTTTACCGTCTGCAAGGCGTGAAGATCAACGACAAGCACATCGAGACCATCCTGCGTCAGATGCTGCGTAAAGTTGAGATCTCCGAGTCCGGCGACTCCAGCTTCATCAAGGGCGACCAGATGGAACTGACTCACGTTCTGGTAGAGAACGAGCGTCTGAGTACGGAAGACAAGTTTGTCTCCAAGTTCACTCGCGTTCTGCTGGGTATCACCAAGGCGTCGTTGTCCACCGAATCGTTCATCTCGGCGGCTTCCTTCCAGGAAACCACCCGCGTACTGACCGAAGCGGCAGTCACCGGCAAGCGCGATTACCTGCGCGGCCTGAAAGAAAACGTTGTCGTGGGTCGTTTGATCCCGGCGGGTACCGGTCTGGCTTATCACAGCGAGCGCAAGCGTCGCCGTGATGCAGACAAACCGTTGCGCGTAAGCGCCAGTGAAGTGGAAGCTGCACTGACCGAAGCGCTGAACTCGAGCGGTAACTGAGTTCTGCGGTAATTGAGCGTAAGGCCCTGATCGCTCCGTTCGTCGAATCGAGACATTTAGTCAAGGTTCGACGGGCGGGGAGGTCGGGGCCTTGCCTTGACTGGGACCAAGATCCTCTTTAGACTCTTGATCCCCTAAATTTGGCGGGAATTCGTTCCTGCCATTTTGCTTTTCTTGCAAGACAATAGCGTCGCAAGACAACAGTGGAGCTAGTAGATGGCAACTATCAACCAGCTGGTACGTCAGCCGCGTAAGCGTATCGTCGAGAAATCCGACGTGCCTGCGCTGCAGAACTGCCCGCAACGTCGTGGCGTGTGCACCCGTGTGTACACCACCACGCCGAAAAAACCTAACTCGGCACTGCGTAAAGTATGCCGTGTGCGCCTGACCAACGGTTTCGAGGTTTCCTCGTACATCGGTGGTGAAGGTCACAACCTGCAAGAGCACAGCGTGGTACTGATCCGCGGCGGTCGTGTAAAAGACTTGCCAGGTGTTCGTTACCACACCGTTCGCGGCTCCTTGGATACTTCCGGCGTTAAAGGCCGTAACCAGGGTCGTTCCAAGTACGGTACCAAGCGTCCGAAGTAATCGGCCGTTTTGCAGTTTTTCATTTTATTGAGTCGATAAGAGTAAGGTCGGGCACGCATCCATTGGATCTGTCCCGAGCTAACCTGAAGACCGCTTGAGGGCTTATCATGCCAAGACGTCGCGTAGCAGCAAAGCGTGAGATTCTGGACGATCCGAAATACGGAAGCCAGATCCTCGCCAAATTCATGAACCACGTTATGGAAAGCGGCAAGAAAGCCGTTGCCGAGCGTATCGTTTATGGTGCCCTGGAAACCGTTGCGGCCCGTAAGGCTGGCACCGATCCCCTGGAACTCTTCGAAAAAGCACTCGACGCCATCGCTCCGCTGGTCGAAGTGAAGTCGCGCCGCGTTGGTGGTGCTACTTACCAGGTTCCGGTCGAGGTTCGTCCTTCCCGTCGTAACGCTCTGGCAATGCGCTGGTTGGTAGACTTCGCCCGTAAGCGTGGCGAGAAGTCTATGGCTCTGCGTTTGGCTGGCGAACTGCTGGATGCTGCTGAAGGTAAAGGTGCTGCTGTTAAGAAGCGTGAAGACGTGCACCGTATGGCTGAAGCCAACAAAGCTTTCTCGCACTACCGCTTCTAATTTTAGCTTCACTAATTTTGCGAGGGCTTTATGGCTCGTACTACTCCGATTAGCCGCTACCGTAACATCGGTATCGTTGCTCACGTGGATGCTGGTAAAACCACCACCACCGAGCGCGTACTGTTTTACACCGGCAAAAGTCACAAAATGGGCGAGGTGCATGATGGCGCCGCGACCACAGACTGGATGGTTCAGGAGCAGGAGCGTGGTATTACCATTACTTCTGCTGCCATTACCGCCTTCTGGAAAGGTTCCGAGAAGCAGTACCCGCACGAGCACCGCTTCAACGTAATCGATACCCCGGGCCACGTAGACTTCACCATTGAAGTTGAACGTTCCCTGCGCGTACTCGACGGCGCTGTCGTTGTATTCTGCGGTACTTCGGGTGTTGAGCCACAGTCGGAAACCGTATGGCGTCAAGCCAACAAATACGGCGTTCCACGTCTTGTTTACGTAAACAAGATGGACCGTGCCGGTGCCAACTTCCTGCGCGTGATCGGTCAGATCAAGCAGCGTCTGGGTCACACTCCGGTGCCGATTCAGCTGGCTATCGGTTCCGAAGACAACTTCCAGGGTCAGATCGATCTGATCAACATGCAAGCTGTCTACTGGAACGACTCTGACAAGGGTATGGTCCCTGTTCGCAAGGACATCCCTGCCGAGCTGCAAGAGCTGGCTGAAGAGTGGCGCAACAACATGGTTGAAGCTGCTGCCGAAGCCAACGAAGATCTGATGAACAAGTACCTGGAAGGCGAAGAGCTGTCGATCGAAGAGATCAAGGCTGCTTTGCGTCAGCGTACTATCGCCGGCGAAATCGTTCTGGCCGTTTGCGGTTCTTCGTTCAAGAACAAGGGCGTTCCCCTGGTTCTCGACGCCGTTATCGACTACCTGCCTGCTCCTACCGACATTCCTGCGATCAAGGGTTCCAACCCTGATAACGAGGAAGAGGAAATGGAGCGTCACGCAAGCGATGACGAGCCGTTTGCTGCTCTGGCGTTCAAGATTGCTACCGACCCATTTGTGGGTACTCTGACCTTCGTCCGCGTTTACTCGGGCGTGTTGAACTCCGGCGACGGCGTGATCAACTCGGTCAAGGGCAAGAAAGAGCGTGTGGGTCGTATGGTGCAAATGCACGCAAACGCCCGTGAAGAGATCAAGGAAGTACGCGCTGGCGACATCGCGGCCCTGATCGGCATGAAGGACGTCACCACTGGTGAAACCCTCTGCAACGCTGACAAGCCAATCATCCTGGTTCGCATGGACTTCCCGGAGCCGGTTATTTCGGTTGCCGTAGAGCCCAAGACCAAGGACGACCAGGAAAAAATGGGTATTGCTCTGGGCAAACTTGCTCAGGAAGACCCGTCTTTCCGTGTTAAAACTGATGAAGAGACTGGTCAGACGATCATCTCCGGCATGGGCGAGCTGCACCTGGACATCCTGGTTGACCGGATGCGCCGTGAGTTCAACGTCGAAGCCAACATCGGCAAGCCTCAGGTTTCGTATCGTGAGCGCATCACGAAGAACTGTGAAATCGAAGGCAAGTTCGTTCGTCAGTCCGGTGGTCGCGGCCAGTTCGGTCACTGCTGGATTCGTTTTGCTCCTGCTGACGAAGGTCAGGAAGGTCTGCAATTCGTGAACGAAGTTGTAGGTGGTGTGGTTCCTAAGGAATACATCCCGGCTATCCAGAAGGGTATCGCGGGTCGTTAGCCAGGTCTTCGCGACCGATGATCAACATGAAGCGTTTGAAGATCGCATCGCCGTTGGCGCCAATCTGCACATGCTTGCCATCGGCGCT
>NZ_JBUDGD010000089.1:0-13988 GCF_055484735.1 Pseudomonas sp. 15C
CTACACTTGATCGGGTTTGCAATTCCAATGTAGGAGTGAGCCTGCTCGCGATAGGGGCCAGAACAGCCAAACACGTTTTGGACAGGCAAAAAAACACCCGGTGCAACGCAAGTCACACCGGGTTTTTGTTGCCGGCAAACAGCGAATGTCGTGGATCCGTCGCCTGCCGCGAACTCGTTTTCAGCCGCGTTCCAGCGCCAACGCCACGCCCTGGCCGCCGCCGATGCACAAGGTCGCCAGACCTTTTTTCGCATCACGCTTGAGCATTTCGTGGAGCAGGGTCACCAGTACCCGGCAGCCCGACGCACCAATCGGGTGACCCAGCGCAATGGCGCCGCCGTTGACGTTGACCTTGTCCAGATCCCATTGCAGATCCTTGGCCACCGCCAGCGATTGTGCGGCAAAGGCTTCGTTGGCCTCTATCAACTCGAGCTGCTCGATGCTCCAGCCAGCCTTTTCCAGGCAGCGGCGAGTCGCCGACACCGGGCCGATGCCCATGATCGCCGGGTCGACGCCAGCATTGGCGTAAGCGGCGATTTTTGCCAGCACCGGCAGGCCGAGGGCCTTGGCTTTTTCGGCACTCATCAGAATCACCGCCGCCGCGCCGTCGTTCAGCGACGAAGCGTTGCCCGCGGTGACGCTGCCGTCCTTTTTGAACGCCGCGCGCAGTTTCGCCAGGGATTCGGCGGTGGTGTCGCCGCGTGGCTGTTCGTCGACTTTGAACGCGAGCGGATCGCCTTTGCGCTGCGGAATCAGGATCGGGGTGATCTCGTCGACAAAACGACCCGCCTCGATGGCCGCGGCCGCTTTCTGTTGCGACGCGGCTGCGAAGGCGTCTTGCTGTCCACGAGTGATCTGGTATTTATCGACCAGGTTTTCGGCAGTGATGCCCATGTGGTAGTCGTTGAACGCGTCCCACAGGCCGTCGCTGATCATGGTGTCGACGATTTGCGCGTGGCCCATGCGCAGACCGGTGCGCGCGCCTGGCATCACATAGTTGGACAGGCTCATGTTTTCCTGCCCGCCAGCGATGATCACTTCGGCGTCGCCACAACGGATTGCCTGTGCGCCGAGGTGCAGGGCTTTCAGGCCCGAGCCGCAGACCTTGTTCAAGGTCATTGCCGGCACCGCGTGGGGCAGGCCGGCCTTGATCGCGGCCTGACGCGCCGGGTTCTGGCCGGCGCCGGCGGTGAGCACCTGGCCCATGATCACTTCATCGACCTGGGCACCGTCCAGACCGGTCTGCGCGAGCAACTGGCGGATCACCGCCGCGCCTAGATCGACTGCGGACACGCTGGCCAGCGAGCCTTGAAAACTGCCGATCGCGGTACGCGTGGCGGCAACAATGACGACGTCTTGCATTTTCGAATTCCTCACTCGGCAGCGAACTGCATTTCCGGTACGTGATCCGGGACGATCAGTTTACCAGCGGTTTTGGCGACGATTTCCTCGACGCTGACGCCAGGTGCGCGTTCCTTGAGGACAAAAGCGCCATTTTCGATTTCCAGGTAGGCAAGGTCAGTCAGCACACGCTTGATGCAACCGGCACCAGTCAGCGGCAGGCTGCACTTGGCCAGCAGCTTTGACTCACCGTCCTTCGATGCGTGGGTCATGATCACGATGATGTTGTCGGCGCCGGCCACCAGGTCCATCGCGCCGCCCATGCCCTTGACCAGTTTGCCGGGGATCATCCACGAAGCGATGTTGCCTTCGACATCGACTTCGAACGCGCCGAGCACGGTCAGATCGACATGGCCACCGCGGATCATCGCGAAGGATTCGGCGGAGTTGAAGATCGACGCGCCGATTCGCGCAGTCACCGTTTGTTTACCGGCGTTGATCATGTCGGCATCGATGGTTTCTTCGGTAGGAAAAGGCCCCATGCCGAGCAGGCCGTTTTCCGACTGCAGCATGACTTCCATGCCTTCGGGAATGTAGTTGGCGACCAGGGTCGGAATGCCGATGCCGAGGTTCACGTAGTAGCCGTCCTGCATTTCGCGGGCGACGCGCTGAGCCATTTGTTCGCGGGTAAGTGCCATGGTTTTATTCTCCGTCAGCCTGAATTATTTGCGGATGGTGCGCTGTTCGATACGTTTTTCGAACGTGCCGCAAATGACCCGATCGACGTAGATGCCCGGGGTGTGGATCTGCGTGGGGTCGAGTTCGCCGGGTTCGACGATTTCTTCGACCTCGACCACTGTGATCTTGCCGGCGGTCGCTGCCAGCGGATTGAAGTTCTGCGCGGTGTGACGGTAGACGACGTTACCGAAGTGGTCGGCTTTCCAGCCTTTGACGATAGCGAAGTCGCCGGTGATGGATTCTTCCATCAGGTATTTGCGCCCGTTGAACTCGCGCACTTCCTTGCCTTCGGCGACCGGGGTGCCGACGCCGGTGGCGGTGAAGAACGCCGGAATGCCAGCACCGCCGGCGCGCATCTTCTCGGCGAGGGTGCCTTGCGGGGTCAGGATGACTTCGATTTCGCCTTTAAGCAGTTGCTCTTCGAACAGCTTGTTTTCGCCAACGTAGGAGGCGATGACTTTGCTGATCTGGCGGTCGGACAGCAGCACGCCGAGGCCGAAGCCGTCGACGCCGCAGTTGTTGGAAACGACGGTGAGGTCGCGGGTCCCTTTGCGCTTGATCTCGGCGATCAGGTTCTCCGGAATGCCACACAGGCCGAAGCCGCCGGCGATGACGGTCATGCCGTCCTCAAGCCCGGCCAGGGCTTCCTCGTAGGAACTCACGCGCTTGTCGAAACCTGCCATATGCACCTCTTTTATTATTTGCGGGCGGCTGGCTAGCCGAATGACTGGAGTGTCGCGCCGCAGGATATATTTGTTAAGTTGATTTTTAAGGTTGATTGATTGATAAAGCTCAATAGTCGCGTTATGACTTGCCGCTTAACGCTTGTAGCTTACAACTGGAGCGCAGCGACCATGACCATCAAACAGATCCGTGCCTTTCTCGCCGTGGCTCAAAGCCTGAGTTTCGCCGTGGCCTGCGAGCGTTTGCACCTGTCGCAATCGGCGTTGAGCCTGACCATCAAGGCGCTGGAGGAGGGCCTGGGTGGCCGTTTGTTCAGCCGCAACACGCGTAATGTGGCGCTGACTGCTGAAGGCGAGTCGCTGCTGCCACTGGCCCGGCGCCTGATTGCCGATTGGGACAACGCCGAAGACGAGATGCGCCAGCGCTTCAGCCTGCAACGCGGGCGGGTGACGCTGGCGGCGATGCCATCGTTTGCCGGCAACCTGCTGCCGCCGATCCTGAAAACCTTCCGCGCGCGTTATCCGAACGTCAACGTCACGGTAAACGACGTGATCAATGAGCAAGTGCTGGAAATGGTCCGTGACCGCCAGGTTGAACTGGGCGTGGCGTTTGAGCCGATGCAGAGCACGTCGCTGACGTTTACCCCTTTGTACATCGATCGCTTCGTTGCCGTGGTGCCGAAGGATTCAATCCTGGCCCAACGCACCGAGATCGACTGGCAGACGTTGTTGCAGGAACCGTTCATCACCTTGCAGCGGCCATCGACGGTACGGGTGATGCTGGAGGAGCATTTGCAGGCGCGGGGCAAGAAGTTGCCGGTGGAATTCGAGAGCCATCAATTGGCGACGGTCGGGCGCATGGTCGCCAGCGGGCTGGGCGTCAGCGCGGTGCCAGCGTTGTGCGCTGAACAGATGCAGGAACTCGGCGCTCAGTGCCTGACGCTGAATGATTCGGTGGAACGCGCTATCGGCGTGCTGACTGAACCGGGCAATGAACTGTCGGCGGCGGCGCAGGCGTTGTTTGATATTTTCAGGGCTGAAGATCTGGCGTGACAGTGAGATCTTTCCCTCACCCCAGCCCTCTCCCGGAGGGAGAGGGAGCCGATCGAGTCGTCTCGCGTCCTGCATCGATCTGCAAAACCGAGTCGATTACGGATCCATGTTGTACGTTTTCCAATTGCGGATTCCCAGCAAGACGTCCATGTCGCAACAGCACTCGAACATCCCCGGATCGGTCCCCTCTCCCTCGGGAGAGGGCTAGGGTGAGGGGGCGGTTTCAAGTCGAACACCCAATCCAGAAGCTCACCGCTCCAGCGCCAACGCCAACAAAGGCAACAACCGCTCACACGAAGCCTCGATCTTCAAATCCAGCAACTCATCCGCCCGAGTCTTGCCCAGGTTGATCGCAATCAGCGGCCGGCCACGATCGGCCATCACCCGGCACAAACGAAACGCCGAGTAAGCCATCAACGAAGACCCGATCACCAGCATGCCCCCGGCAGTTTCCGCGGCGTTCATCGCCCGTGCCGCCGTGTGCTGCGCGACGTTTTCACCGAAAAACACCACGTCCGGCTTCATCCGTTCACCCGCGCAATGCGGGCAGTGGGGTACCTGAAAGCGTGCTTCGAAGGCGGGGTCGAGCAAGGTGTCGCCATCAGGCGCCTGCACCGCATCGACGCCGGCCAGATAGGGATTTTGCTGCTCCATCAACTGCTGAATCGCATCGCGCTCACTGCGTTGGCCGCAGTCCAGGCACAGCACCCGATGCAGGCTACCGTGCAGTTCGATCACATCATGACTGCCGGCCTGATCGTGCAGGGTGTCGACATTCTGCGTGATCAAGTCGCTGATCAACCCTTGGCGCTGCAAACCGGCGAGGGCCTCGTGCGCTGCATTCGGCCGCGCCTGGCGCACTCGCGGCCAGCCAAGCATCGCCCGCGCCCAATAACGTCGGCGTGATTCCGGGGCGGCAAGAAACTCCTGATACATCATCGGCTGCCGGCCACGCCTTACTCCTTCGCTGTCGCGGTAGTCGGGAATGCCCGACGGGGTGCTGATGCCGGCGCCGGTCAGCACCAGAAAATCGCCATCGGCCATCAGTTGTTGCAGGGTGTCGAGGTGTTCGCGGGTCGGGCTGTCGAGCATGGTCAGCGCTCCGGAGAAGACGATGCCAGCAGGTTAGCACGACCCGCGCGGGTTACTTGCGCGCCTCCAGAATCAGGTTGAACGGTGTTTGGCTGGCACGGCGGAATTGCTTGAACCCGGCTTCAGTGAAGACCTTGCGCAAGCGCATTTCCCCCGCCTGCGCACCGAGGCCCAGGCCGACTTCCTGCGACAGCGAGTTCGGCGTGCAGATAAAGGTCGACGCCGCATAAAACAGCCGCCCGACCGGATTGATATTGTCGTCCAGCGTGTCGTTGGCGAACGGCTCGACCAGCAATACCGTGCCGTCATCCTTCAGCGCTGCATGGGCGTGACGCGCGGCGCCGACCGGGTCGCCCATGTCGTGCAGGCAGTCGAAATAGCAGATCAGGTCGTAGTCATCGCCGGGGTAGCCTTTGGCCGAACCCTGAAAGAACGTCGCCCGGCTGCTGACGCCGCCTTCCTCGGCGCGCTGGGTGGCGACGCTGATGGATGGCGCGTGATAGTCGTAGCCGACGAAACGCGAGTTGGGAAACGCTTGCGCCATGATCACCGTCGAGGCGCCGTGACCGCAGCCGATGTCGGCGACTTTCGCGCCTTCTTCCAGCTTGGCCACCACGCCGTCCAGCGCCGGCAACCATTCTGCGATCAGATGGCCCTTGTAACCCGGACGAAAGAAACGTTCGGTGCCGCTGAACATGCACGGGTGATGATCGCCCCAGGGCAGGGCGCCATTGCCGCGCATGGCTTTGACCAGTTTGTCCTTGTCATGGAAAAACGACGCCACGACGCCGAGCCCGCCAGCCACGTAAACCGGCGAATCTTCTACAGCCAGCGCCAGCGCCTGTTCTTCCGGCAGGCGGAACTGTCCGTCCTGATGCTCCATGTAACCGGATGCCGCATGGGCGCTGAGCCATTCGCGGACGAGCCGGGGATTGCAGGTGGTTTTTGCGGCAAGGGCATCGGCACTGATCGGCTGACTGTCGGCCATCGCCCGGTACAGCCCGAGTTCTTCGCCGACGATGACATTGGCCAGCATCGCCGCGCCGCCCATGTCGCTGACCAGCTTGCCCATGAATTGGTTGAGCTTCGCCTCGTCCATCATGTGTGCTCCTGAAAACAGGATCACAGTCCGGCGGCGTCGAAGGTCGAGGCGTGCGCCACCGGGCGGTGGTCGCGGAAACGGGCAGGGCACGACTGAAGTCCTGCGTCCCCCTCGACTGGGTAATGAAACAGTCTAGCTGCCGTCCGGGCGTAATGCCGACTTTGTGAACAATGAAAAAACCTGTGGGAGCGGCGGGGCTGTATCGCTGTGTATCCCGGACACCAGTAGATACACACGCTTGCAAACCTGCGGTCCGTTGCACACAGCGGCGATACAGCCGGCGCTTCAACTGGGTAAAACCCACTTCAGAGGCATTCCCCGTGCAAACGCCGTTTTCATCACTGCCACCCAGCGTCGGCCTCGGCCTGCGCCGTGGTCTGCTCAACGATCTGCGAAACGCCCGCCCGGGCGATTTTGACTTTCTCGAAGTTGCGCCGGAAAACTGGATCGGCGTTGGCGGGGCGCATGGCGCGGCGCTGGGCGAACTGGCCGAGCGTTATCCGTTGTCCTGCCACGGCTTGTCGCTGTCGCTCGGTGGTCCGGCGCCGCTGGATGTCGGTTTCCTGCAGGAAGTGCGGGTGTTTCTCGACCATTACAACGTGCCACTGTACAGCGAACACCTGAGTTATTGCAGCGATGACGGTCATCTCTACGACTTGCTGCCGCTGCCGTTCACCGAAGAAGCGGTGTATCACGTCGCTGCGCGTATTCGTCAGGCTCAGGACGTCCTCGGCCGGCGACTGGCGGTAGAAAACGTGTCGTACTACGCCGCCCCGCGCCAGGACATGGACGAAGTAACCTTCACCAACGCCGTGTTGCGCGAGGCCGATTGCGATCTGCTGCTGGACGTGAATAACGTCTACGTCAACTCGGTCAATCACGGCTTCGATCCGCAGGCGTTTCTTGCGGGCATCGAGCCGGGGCGGGTGGTGGGCATACATGTCGCCGGGCATTTTGATGAGTCAGACAGCCTGAAGATCGACACGCACGGTGCCTCGGTAAAACCCGTGGTATGGGCGTTGCTGGAGCAGGCCTACGCGCGGTTCGGTGCGCAACCCACCTTGCTGGAACGGGATTTCAATTTCCCGGCCTTTACCGAACTGGTTGCCGAGTTGCAGACCATCCGACACCTGCAAGCAAGAGGGCGCCCACGTGGATAATCTGCAACAGCAGCAACAGGCGCTGACCCGCTATTTGCGTGATCCCGAACACCAGACACCGCCCAGCGATATGAATGCTGCGCAGGTCGAGGTTTATCGTGAGCTGGTGTTCAACAACCTGTCGCAGTTGTTGAGCGCGACCTTTCCGGTGCTGATCCGGATCATCGGTGAACCACGCTGGCGCTTGCTGGTGCGTGGCTTTTTGCGAGACTGGCGGGCGCAGACACCGAAATTCGGCGAGATCGCCGGGGAATTTATCGACTATCTGGCGGCGCAACCGCAAGTGTTGCAGGACGGGCAGTGGCCTGCGTTTCTGTTGGAGCTAGCGCATTATGAATGGGTGGAGATGGTGCTGCAGCAGTCCGATGCGCCCGCTTTGCCGCTGACGGCCCCGACGCTGCTGCTTAAACGCCCGTTGCAGGTTTCGGCGCTGGCCTGGCCGTTGGCCTATGTCTGGCCGGTGCATGAACTTGACCCGCACAACCAGCCCGATGCGCCACCGGCGCAACCGACCCTGTTGCTGGTGCGGCGCACGGAGGATTTCAGCGTGAAGTTTTCCCTGCTGAGCCCGTTGGCCTTGCGCTTGTTGCAGCGCATTGGCGAGTTTGCGGCGCTGACTGGCCTTGAGCATTTGCAGGGTCTGGCACAGGAGGCCGGGCAAGCGGCCGGTGACGCGTTCGTCGACGACGGCCTGGCGTTGCTGCGACAGCTGCATGCGGATCGGGTGGTTGGCACCACTTGAGTGAAACACAAGTCATTGTAGGAGTGAGCCTGCTCGCGATAGCGGTGTGTCAGCCAATGCAAATATGTCTGACCGACCGCCATCGCGAGCAGGCTCACTCCTACAATTATGTGTGCGCTTATTGGTTGATGGGCAACGCCAGTTCCGCACACAGCCCGCCACCCTCACGGTTACTCAAGGTCAGCGTGCCGCCCAGCGCCATCGCCAGTTGCTGAGCAATGGCCAGGCCCAGACCCGTACCCCCGGTATCGCGATTACGCGAATTCTCTACCCGGTAAAACGGCTGCAGCACCTGCGCCAGTTCGGCTTCGGCGATGCCCGGGCCGCGGTCGAGTACGCTGATCGACAGACTGGCGCCGTCCGCCGCGACGTGGACGTCAGCAGCGCCGGCGAACTTCAGGGCATTGTCGGTGAGGTTCACCAGCACCCGGCGCAAGGCATGCGGGCGGGTGTCGATGACCGCTGCGCTGTGGCCGACCAGTTGCACCTGCTTGCCCATGTCCTGATAGTCGAACACCAGGCTTTCGAGGAAGGAATCCATGTTGGTGCGCCGGCTCTCTTCGGTCGAACCGTGGACGCTGCGCGCATAGGCCACGCCTTCGCGCACCAGATGCTCCATCTCGCTGAGGTCGTTGCACAGTTTGTCTTTCTCGGCGCAGTCGTCCATGAACTCGGCGCGCAATTTCATTCGGGTGATCGGCGTTTGCAGGTCGTGGGAAATCGCTGCCAGCAATTGCATGCGTTCTTTCAGGTAGGCGGCGATGCGCGCCTGCATGGTGTTGAAGGCACGCGCCGCGTAAACCACTTCGTTCGGACCTGATTCGTCAAGTTTGATCGGCTGAGCGTTGGGGTCGAGGGTTTCCACGGCGTTGGCCAGGCGGGTCAGCGGGCGGATCGCGATGCGCACCGCCAGCCAGGTGCAGGCGATCATCAACGCCAACTGGCCGAGCAGCACCCCCGGCAACCACGGCGACAGCGGGGCCATGGCCGGGCGCACGTCGATGGTCAGCGGGCTGCCGTCGCTCAGACGCAGGTGGCCCTGAAAGTGTTGGCGTGGCCCGGGTATGTCGGTGAAGGTCAGCGGATAGCGCGCACCGATGGCTTCGGTGATCGAAGTCACCGCCACGGGCACATCACGGGCATCGATCGGTGTGCCCGGATCGCCTTCGCTCAACAGGTAACCGTAATTCTTGCGCGCCAGACGCGTGAGCCACGCCGGACGTTCTTCGGCAGGCAGGCGATCAAGGATTGCAACCGAGGTGGAAACGTCGGTTTCCAGATTGCCCAGCATGGTGTTTTCCGCGCTTTCGTAGCGCTCGTAATACTGCGCGCCAAACGACAGCGCCTGGGCGAGGATCAGGCCAATCAGGAAAATCAGCGACAGGCGCGACGCGAGGGTGCGTGGCCAGTGCAGCTTCAGGGTCATGCGGGTGCCCCGAGAATCTCCACCGGCAACGAAAACACATAACCCTCGCTGCGCACGGTCTTGATATACGCCGGTTCGCGCGCGTCATCGAGCAGGCGCTGGCGCAGGCGGCTGACCAGCAGATCGATCGAGCGGTCGAACAGGTCGGCATCGCGGCCCTGGGTCAGGTTGAGTAACTGATCGCGGCTGAGCACTCGTTGCGGATGATCGAGGAACACCCGCAACAAGCGATACTCGGCGCCGCTGAGGGCGACCATGGTGCCGTCGGTGTCCAGCAGGTGCCGGGCCGAGGTGTCCAGTTGCCAACGGCCAAAGGCGAGCAGCCGACCTGCTTCAGTCACCACCAGATTCGGCGGCAACATGCGCGTGCGGCGCAGTACGGCGTTGATCCGCGCCAGCAATTCCCGCGCAGCGAACGGTTTGGTCAAGTAGTCGTCGGCGCCCATTTCCAGGCCGATGATGCGGTCGGTTTCATCGTTGCGCGCGGTCAGCATCAACACCGGCGTGGCTTTGTGTTTGCCCACGCGCAACTCCCGGCACAGCTGCAGGCCATCGTCGCCGGGCATCATGATGTCGAGCACGATCAGGTCGACAGTGTTGGCTTCGAGGAAGCTGCGCATCTGCCGGCCATCGGCGACGACTGTCGTGCGCAGACCGTTTTTCTTCAGGTAGTTGCCCACCAGCTCACGTATCTCGCGGTCGTCGTCGACGATGAGAATGTGATCGACATGTTCCATGGGTTCAAGCCTCTCGGAAAAGGAATGCCATGCAGTCTATAGCGCCTGCATCGGCGCGCCTGCCAGCCTTTGTATTGCAGTGTATCTGCCGTGTCGACAGATACACGGATACGCAAAAACAGGATTTTTCCGCGGTTTTGTATCGCTCTGTATCGCGCGGTGGCAGGGATACACAGCGAATGAAACGCGCTTGTTCCTGACACAGACGCGATACCTCGCAGGCTTTAAATAGGTTCCATCGAGGCAAACGCTGAACGCCTCGGCCCAAACCCAATGAAGCCTTGAGGAGTACCGCCATGAACAACAAATCCGTAGTCGCCGCCTGCCTGTTTGCCGCTTTGAACATCTGCACCCTGTCGGCCCGCGCCGAAGCGGCTGCCGCCCCGCAAACCTACACCTACGGCACCCACCTGGATATCCACAAAGTGATCTCGCTGGAGCAGGACAACTCGGTGGCCTGCGGCATCGTTGAAGCGCGCATGACTTACCTCGATTCGGCCGGCACCACCCGCGTACTCGATTACAGCAAATTCGCTGACAGCTGCAACAACGACAACTGATCAATCACTCATTTTCGAAAGGTAAACATCATGAACAACGTATCGCGCTTTCTGACTGCCATCGCTTTCTCCCTGGCCGGCGTAGCCGCCCATGCCAACGCTGCGGTTGAACAGCCTGGCTGCCACAGCAGCACCTGTTTCCAGCTCGCCCCGGTGGCCAGGCAAGGCACCGACGGCTTGCTCGCCGCGGACGGCGCCAGCCGCACACCGCAAGGCCAGATGTTCGCCGCGGACGGTTCCAGTCGCACACCGCTGGGCCAGATGTTTGCTGCGGACGGTTCGAGTCGCACGCCGCTGGGCCAGATGTTTGCTGCGGACGGTTCGAGTCGCACGCCGCTGGGCCAGATGTTCGCTGCGGACGGTTCGAGCCGCACACCGCTGGGCCAGATGTTCGCCGAGAACGGCGCCAGCCGCACGCCACAGGGTCAATGGCTGCAAAGCCAGAGCGCCTGATTGCTCAACACCGTCATATAGAAAAGGTGGATTCACCATGTACCTCATCGCGTTTCTCGGCGGTCTGCTGACCGTGCTTAGCCCCTGCATCCTGCCGGTGGTGCCGTTTCTGTTTGCCGGTGCGCAGCGCAGCCGCACTTCGATCCTGCTCACCCTCAGCGGCATGGCCCTGACGTTTGCGCTGATCTCCAGCCTGGCGGTGGTCAGCAGCGAGTGGGTGATTCAGGCCAGCAACACCGGCCGTCACGTCGCGCTGATCGTGATGAGCGTGTTCGCCCTGTCGCTGATCTCGGCGCGCATCGGTGACTGGCTGACCCGACCCTTTGTGATGCTCG
Organism: Pseudomonas sp. 15C; assembly: GCF_055484735.1. NCBI lineage: Bacteria > Pseudomonadati > Pseudomonadota > Gammaproteobacteria > Pseudomonadales > Pseudomonadaceae > Pseudomonas > Pseudomonas sp. 15C. The sequence goes on from NZ_JBUDGD010000089.1 coordinate 11,423, forward strand.
GCAACCGTCTCGACCCGCAGGCACAAAACAAGGCCGGGCCGCTGGGCTCGATCATGCTCGGTGTCGCCACCGGGCTGCTGTGGGGCCCGTGCGCCGGGCCAATCCTGGGCGTGATTCTCACTGGCGCCATGCTGCAAGGGGCGAATGCGCAGACCAGCCTGCTGTTGCTCGCTTATGGCGCCGGCAGTGCCTTGTCGCTGGGCGTGCTGATCTTCGCCGGTCGTGGCCTGGTCAACCGCTTGAAACCATCGATCCCGTTTACCGGTTGGTTGCGTCGCGGTGCCGGTGTCGCGGTGCTGGGTGCGGCTGCGGTCATTGCCACGGGTTTCGATAAAGCCTTGCTGGCGAACACCTCCTCTGAAGGCGTAGCCAGTGTGGAAAAAAACGTTCTGGAAAACGTGCCGAAAGTCGTCGACTACCTCGTCACCAAGGTCCGTGCGGACTCGCCGATGGAGGAGGGCAAAGGCTCGATGCCGCCGCTGACGGGTGCGGTGCAATGGCTGAATTCGCCCGAGCTGACCAGCGAATCCCTGCGCGGCAAAGTGGTGCTGGTGGACTTCTGGACCTACGACTGCATCAACTGTCAGCACACCTTGCCTTACGTGAAGGACTGGGCGAAAAAGTATGAAAAAGACGGCCTCGTGGTGATCGGGGTTCATACGCCGGAATACGGCTACGAGCGGATCATCGATAACGTCAAGGATCAGGTAAAGAAACTCGGCATCACCTACCCGGTGGCGATCGACAATAACTACGCGATCTGGCGCAACTTCGATAACCAGTACTGGCCGGCGCATTACCTGATCGACGCCAAGGGGCAGGTGCGTTACACCCACTTCGGTGAGGGGCGCTACGAGGCGCAGGAGCAGATGATCAGGCAACTGCTGGATGAGGCCAAAGCCCCGGCAGCCTGATCAGCGAAACCAATGGCTCAGAGGTCGCGGACCATGAGCCATTGCTCGTTTCCCCAGGCTTGAAAGGATTCCAGTACTTGCCAGCCACGTTTGGCGTAGTAATCCCGCTGGGTTTGCGTATGCAGGTACAGACGTGGCCAACCGCGATCCTTCGCTTCCTCACAGATGGATTCAATCAAGCGTTCCGCCAACCCCTGGCCGCGAGCGTCGGGGCTGACGAAAACACAGGCCAGCCAAGGTCCGAGATCAGGCCGCTGGGCGAGGTCGGTACGAGCCAGGGCGGCGCCACCGATCAACTGCTGATCGTCGAGGGCAACGAGGCAAGGCCAGTCACCATTGCTTTGCCCTGCAGCGAATTCGCGTTGCCAATCGGCGAGTGGCTGGTGAGCGTATTCGTAGGAGAACTGGCTGTGAATCCATTCGGCATAGCGGTCGCTGTGGTGCAGGTGATCGGCTAGCCAGACGAGGTGCGGTGACATCGGTCGAGTCCTTTCCTGAATTGAGCGTGCATGAAAGACCAATCTTTCCTTGCAGGCAATCGTCGAGGTGTTTCAAGCGCTTGACAGATTGCCACCATTCATCGGCAAACGCCCGAGTTTCGGGGCTCGGCAGACGATTGGCAGGGACGCCGATCAGCCGTAGCGCGATAGTGAAACTGGCAGGGCGTTGCCAAGGATCCGCCCCCTGTTTGATGCCTCAGTCACTGTGTAGCGGAGCACCAAAGCATGAGTACCCCGATTGATCTGACTGCCCTCAAAGAACGCCAGAAAGTGGCGTGGGCCAGTGGCGATTACGCCTTGATCGGCACCACGTTGCAGATCGTCGGTGAGAACCTCGCCGAGGCCTGCGATCTGCGATGCGATGAGCAGGTGCTGGACGTTGCTGCCGGCAATGGCAATGCCACGCTGGCGGCAGCGCGGCGCGGTTGCCTGGTGACTTCGACTGATTATGTTCCAGCGTTGCTGGAGCGCGGACAGGATCGGGCCCGGGCCGAGAATCTGGACGTGACGTTTCAAGTGGCTGATGCCGAGGCGTTGCCATTCGCTGATGAGAGTTACGACGCGGTGTTGTCGACCTTCGGCGTAATGTTCGCGCCGGATCAGGCTCAGGCGGCGGCGGAGTTGGGCAGGGTTTGTCGGCGTGGCGGGCGGATTGGTCTGGCGAACTGGACGCCGGGTGGTTTCGTGGGGCAGATGTTCAAGGTGCTCGGTCGGCATCTGCCACCGCCCGCCGGAGCGCAACCGCCGTCGAACTGGGGCACGGAGGCGTGGCTGCATACGCATTTTACTGACCAGGATTTTGTGATTGAGGTGACGCGCCGGCATTTCAATTTTCGCTATCGTTCGGCGGCGCATTTCATTGACATTTTCCGCCATTGGTATGGGCCGGTGCACAAGGCTTTTGCGGTGTTGCCGCCGGAGGGCGGGGAGGCGCTGGAGGCGGATCTGACGGAGTTGCTTGAGCGCTTGAATCGGGCGGGGGAGGGATCGTTGGTGGTGCCGAGTGAGTATCTTGAGGTGGTGATTGGCAAGCGTTGATGCTGCTTTTGGGTGCATATCCGTTGCTGCGGTAACGGCTTCTTATGGTTTCGCCCTTACGGCGACTCACTTTTTTTCAAACGCCAAAAAAAGTAAGCAAAAAACGCTTGCTCC
>NZ_JBUDGD010000090.1:0-13530 GCF_055484735.1 Pseudomonas sp. 15C
GCCTGCGAGGGCCGTACGTAGGAGCAAAGCCTTTTGGTTCCTTTTTGGCGTTTGAAAAAGGGACTCGCCGTAAGGGCGAAACCGCCAGCCGCAACACCCGAAGCAACGGATATGTACCCAAAACCCAGCGCCTGAAAGAAAGCCATCGCGAGCAGGCTCACTCCTACAAATCAACCGCGTACACCAACAAGTGATGGGGCGGCTACAAGGCCGCCATCGCTTGCAGGCAAGCTCCCACAGGAGATCACCTGCTCAGGCAAATCACCGAAGAATCAGGCACCGCGCTGCGCCAGCGCACGCTCCATCCGACTAATGCCCTCTTCAAGCAACGACCGCGGGCAACCAAAATTCAAGCGCACAAACTGCTGATGCCGATCACTGAAATCCGCCCCGGCACTCAACCCAACTTTCGCCTGCTCAAGAAAGAACCGCTGCGGATCCGGCAAATCCAGCGCCGAACAATCCAGCCACGCCAGATAAGTCCCCTGCGGCACATCGATCGTCACCCCCGGCAAACGACTGCGCACAGCCTCAACCAGCCAGTCGCGATTGCCCTGCAAATAAACCTTCAGTTCCGCCAACCAAGGCGCGCCTTCGCTGTACGCCACCCGAGTAGCCTCCATACCCAGCGGATTGACACTGTCGACCATGCCGCAACGAGCATGATTGACGCGCTCACGCAGCGCAGCGTTCTGAATGATCATGAACGAAGTCTTCAGGCCGGCAATGTTGTAAGCCTTGCTCGCCGACATCAGCGTAATGGTGCGCTGCGCGATCTCAGCGCTCAGCGATGCCGTCGGAACATGCACGCGACCGTCAAAACACAGCTCGGCATGGATTTCGTCAGAAATGATCCAGGCATCCTGCGCCATGCAGATATCAGCCACATCACGCAGCTCCTGAGCAGCAAACACCTTGCCGAGCGGATTGTGCGGATTGCTCAGCAGCAGCGCGCCGCCGCCCACCAGCGCATCACGCAACGCCGTCAGTGGCGTTGCATAGCCGCCGTCCGCCTGAACGACGAATTCCAGCTCGACCTTGTTCAACCCCCAATGGCCCGGCGCCTGGCGCAGCGGCGGGTAGTTCGGCACTTGCACCACAACGTTCTGCTGCGGCTGCACCAATGCCTTGAGCGCCATGTTGAAACCGGACTCGACACCCGGCAGGAAGATCAGCTCCTGCGGCTTGACCTGCCAGGCGTACTTGTTCCACAGATCGGCAATGATCGCTTCGCGCAAATTGTCCTGCGCCACGCTGTAGCCCACCAGCGGGTGCAGCAAACGTTGCTGCAAGGCCTCGATCACCACCGGCGGCGCGGCGAAATCCATGTCCGCGACCCACATCGGCAGAACGTCCGCCGGGTAACGGCTCCACTTGGTGCTGCCGGTGTGGTGGCGGTCGAATACCTGATCAAAATCGAAAGTCATGCGCGGTCTCGTGAAGGCGGGTTGTTCAGGGGCGTCATGATAAGCCGCATACCCTGCGTGAGCACACAAATCCTCGCGGCCACCTGCAACCTTTGTGGGAGCTGGCTTGCCAGCGATTGCGGTGGATCAGGCACCATCAATATTGAATGTGCCGACGCCATCGCTGGCAAGCCAGCTCCCACAGAGTGTGTACAAAGCCATCAAATCGTGCAGAAAAACACCCGACGGTCGGTTTTCACCCGGGCGCTGCGCTGATTGTCTACAGTGAAAAAGTCGACGCCAAGGCGTCGCAACCGTGATTGTCCAGATAAAACCCGGCACCAGCACCGGGTTCCACCTGATCAGGAGTGCACGATGGATCTCAGCCGTCGTCAGTTCTTCAAGGTCGCAGGTATAGGCCTTGCAGGCTCAAGCCTGGGCGCGTTGGGCATGGCCCCGACGCCAGCCTTCGCCGAGCAGGTGCGTCACTTCAAGCTCGCCCACACCCATGAAACCCGCAACACCTGCCCGTATTGCTCGGTCGGCTGCGGTTTGATCATGTACAGCCAGGGCGATGCCGGGAAAAACGTGGCGCAAAACATCATTCACATCGAGGGCGACGCCGACCACCCGGTCAATCGCGGCACCCTCTGCCCGAAGGGCGCCGGCCTGCTCGACTTCATTCATAGCCCCGGCCGCTTGCAGTATCCGCAAGTGCGCAAGCCCGGCAGCAGCGAGTGGACGCGAATCAGCTGGGACGAAGCGCTCGATCGCATCGCCGACCTGATGAAAACCGACCGCGACGCCAATTTCATCGAAAAGAATGCCAACGGGCAAACGGTGAACCGCTGGCTGAGCACCGGTTTTCTCGCGGCCTCGGCGGCGTCCAATGAAGCCGGCTACATCACCCAGAAGGTGATTCGCAGCCTCGGCATGCTGGGGTTCGATAACCAGGCACGTGTCTGACACGGCCCGACGGTGGCAAGTCTTGCCCCGACGTACGGCCGTGGTGCCATGACCAATACCTGGACCGATATCGCCAACGCGAATCTGATCCTGGTGATGGGTGGCAACGCAGCAGAAGCGCATCCGTGCGGCTTCAAATGGGTGACCGAGGCCAAGGCGCATAACGCTGCGCGGCTGATTGTGGTCGATCCGCGTTTTACCCGGACGGCTTCGGTGGCCGACTATTACGCGCCGATCCGCACCGGCACCGACATCGCCTTCATGGGCGGGCTGATCAATTACCTGCTGACCACCGACAAGATCCAGCACGAATACGTGCGCAACTACACCGACGTGTCGTTCATCGTCAAAGCCGGTTATGGCTTCGAGGACGGCATTTTCAGCGGCTATGACGCGGAAAAACGCAGCTACACCGACAAGTCCGGCTGGGGTTACGAGTTCGCCGAGGACGGCTTCGTCCGGGTCGATCCGACCCTGCAAGACCCGCGCTGCGTCTATCAACTGATGAAGCAGCATTACAGCCGCTACAACATCGAGTTGGCCAGCCAGATCTGCGGCATGCCGGTCGACGCCATGCAGAAGATCTGGGACGAGATCGCCACCTGCTCGACGCCGGGCAAGACCATGACGATTCTCTACGCCCTCGGCTGGACCCAGCACTCGATCGGCGCGCAGATCATCCGCAGCGCGGCGATGGTGCAATTGCTGCTGGGCAACGTCGGCATGCCTGGTGGCGGGGTGAATGCCTTGCGCGGGCACTCGAACATTCAGGGCCTGACCGACCTCGGACTACTGTCGAACGCGCTGCCCGGTTACCTGACGCTGGCCAGCGACACCGAGCAGGATTACGCCCAGTTCATTCACAAACGCACGCAAGTGCCGCTGCGGCCGGGGCAGCTTTCGTACTGGCAGAACTACAGCAAGTTCCACGTCAGCCTGATGAAATCCTGGTACGGCGCCAACGCCACCGCCGAGAACAATTGGCTGTTCGATCATTTGCCGAAACTGGACATTCCCAACTACGACGTCCTGAAAATGTTCGACCTGATGAGCCAGGGCAAAGTGAACGGCTACATGTGTCAGGGCTTCAATCCGATCGCCGCACTGCCGGACAAGAACCGCGTGATGGCCGCCCTGGCCAAGCTGAAATGGCTGGTAGTGATGGACCCGCTGGCCACCGAAACCTCGGAGTTCTGGAATAACGTCGGACCGTACAACGACGTGAAAACCGCCGAGATCCAGACCGAAGTGATTCGCCTGCCGACTACCTGTTTCGCCGAGGAAGATGGCTCGCTGGTCAACAGCAGCCGCTGGCTGCAATGGCACTGGAAGGGCGCCGATGGACCGGGCGAAGCGCAGACCGACATTCGCATCATGAGCGAACTGTTCCTGCGCCTGCGCAAGCGCTATCAGACCGAGGGCGGCAAATTCCCCGATCCGCTGCTGAAATTGTCCTGGCCCTACAAGATCGCCGACGAGCCTTCGCCGGAAGAGCTGGCCAAGGAAATCAACGGCAGCGCGGTGACCGACTTCACCGATGCCAGTGGCGCGATGGTCAAGGCCGGCACGCAACTGGCCGGGTTCGGCTTGCTGAAGGACGACGGCAGCACTGCGTCGGGTTGCTGGATCTTCGCCGGCAGCTGGACCGAGGCCGGCAACCAAATGGCTCGCCGCGACAACGCCGACCCCTACGGCATGCACCAGCATCAAGGCTGGGCGTGGGCGTGGCCGGCCAATCGACGGATTCTCTACAACCGCGCTTCGGCGGACCTTGCGGGCAAACCGTGGGACCCGAAAAAACGCCTGGTCTGGTGGAACGGCAAAACCTGGGGCGGCACCGATGTGCCGGACTACAAGGCCGACGTGCCGCCGGAAGCCGGGATGAACCCGTTCATCATGAACCCCGAAGGTGTGGCGCGCTTCTTTGCCGTCGACAAGATGAACGAAGGGCCATTCCCCGAGCACTACGAGCCGTTCGAAACGCCGATCGGCATCAACCCGCTGCACCCGCAAAACAAGAAAGCCACCAGCAACCCGGCGGCACGGATCTTCGATTCGGTCTGGGAAAGCCTCGGCGAGGCCAAGGACTTCCCGTACGCCGGCACCAGTTACCGGCTGACCGAGCATTTCCACTTCTGGAGCAAGCACTGCAAGTTGAACGCGATCGCGCAACCCGAGCAATTCGTCGAAATCGGCGAAGTGCTGGCGAAAGAGAAGGGCATCGCCGCCGGTGATCGCGTGCGGGTCAGTTGCAAGCGCGGCTTTATCGAGGCAGTGGCGGTGGTGACCAAGCGGATTCGGCCGCTGCAGGTCAACGGCCAGGTTGTGCATCAGATCGGCATCCCGCTGCACTGGGGGTTCACCGGCCTGACGCGCCACGGTTACCTGACCAACACGCTGGTGCCGTTCCTCGGCGATGGCAACACCCAGACCCCGGAATCCAAGTCATTCCTGGTCAACGTGGAGAAGCTCTAGTGGAGACCTTATAAATGGCCAGCCAAGACATCATTGCCCGCTCGGCCACCACCACGGTGCCGCCGTCGGTGCGCAATCAGGACGCCGTCGCCAAGCTGATCGACACCACCAAGTGCATCGGTTGCAAGGCCTGTCAGGTCGCCTGCTCGGAATGGAACGAGTTGCGCGACGAGGTCGGCCACAACCACGGCACCTACGACAACCCGCAGGACCTGACCGCGGATACATGGACGCTGATGCGCTTCACCGAGCATGAAACCGACGCCGGCAATCTGGAGTGGCTGATCCGCAAGGACGGCTGCATGCATTGCGCCGAACCCGGTTGCCTCGCGGCATGCCCGAGCCCCGGCGCGATCATCCAGCATGCCAACGGCATCGTTGATTTCAATCAGGATCACTGCATCGGCTGTGGTTATTGCATCACCGGTTGCCCGTTCAACATTCCGCGTATCTCGCAAAAGGACCACAAGGCCTACAAGTGCACCTTGTGTTCCGATCGCGTGGCGGTCGGGCTGGAACCGGCCTGCGTGAAAACCTGCCCGACCGGCGCCATCGTCTTCGGTACCAAGGAAGACATGAAGGAGCACGCCGCCGAACGCATCGTCGACCTCAAAAGCCGCGGCTTCGACAACGCCGGTCTCTACGACCCGGAAGGCGTCGGTGGCACCCACGTCATGTACGTCTTGCACCATGCCGACACACCGAAACTCTACGCCGGTTTGCCGGACCACCCGGCGATCAGTCCGCTGGTGGACTTGTGGAAAGGCCTCAGCAAACCCTTGGCGCTGCTGGCGATGGGCGCGGCGGTGATTGCCGGCTTCTTCCACTATGTACGCGTCGGCCCCAATCGCGTCGAAGAAGATGAACAGCCGACGCCAGCCGACACCTCGGTGCATGTCGTCGACCCGGCGGTGCACACCTACGATCCACGCGGGGAGGAGCGGCCATGAGCCACAAGACGATCCTGCGTTACAGCGCCAACCAGCGCACCAATCACTGGCTGGTGGCGATCCTGTTTTTCATGGCCGGGCTGTCCGGGCTGGCGCTGTTTCACCCGGCGCTGTTCTGGTTGAGCAACCTGTTCGGCGGCGGCACCTGGACGCGGATTCTGCACCCCTACATGGGCATCGCCATGTTCGTGCTGTTCCTCGGCCTGGTCTTGAGTTTCTGGCGCACGAACTTTTTCATCGCCAACGATCGGCAGTGGCTTCGGCGGATCAACCGGGTCATGGTCAACGACGAAGACAGCGTGCCGCCGGTGGGCAAATACAACGCCGGGCAGAAACTGCTGTTCTGGACTTTACTGCTGTGCATGCTGGCGTTGCTGTTCACCGGGCTGGTGATCTGGCGCGCGTGGTTCAGCGTGTATTTCGGCATCAGCGTGATCCGCTGGGCGATGCTCTTGCATGCGCTGGCCGGGTTCATCCTGGTGCTGAGCATCATCGTGCACATTTACGCCGGGTTGTGGATCAAGGGTTCGGTCGACGCCATGCTGCATGGCCGGGTCAGCCGCGCCTGGGCGAAAAAACACCATGCGCTGTGGTATCGCGACCTCACTCGCGATGAGCATCCAAGGGACGCGCCGGAGCGCTCCATCAGCAAAAAGGGCTGACGTTTGCCGACTATTCTTGAACCGGGTGAAATCGAAGCGGCGGCCAGTTCGCCGCCGTTCTTGTATATGCCGCCGCGCAACCTGTTTGCGCTGCGCGCGCAAAGGCTCGAGCAACTGGCCGAGGGGCATGCGCTGGCTGACTATCTGCGTTTGATTTCTGGGTTATGCCGGGTTCAGCAGCAGGTGTTCGATGATCCGCCGCTCACCGCGCCATTTGATCAGCAACGCATCGAGGCGTGCCAGCAGCATGGCTTGCCGCCGTTCGCCGCCGACACCTTGGTGCGCGAGGAGGGCTGGCAGGCTTATCTTTCGGCGCTGTTGCAGCGTTATGAGCCTTCTGAACAACCCGCCGTTATCGAGGCAGTGACGACGTTGCAGGTCGCCAGCGCCGGTCAATTGCGTTCCTGGGCTGTCGCTCTGGTCAGCGGCCAGTATTCACTGGTGCCGGCGCAACTGGTGCCATTCCTTGGCGCGGCGCTGCAAGTGGCGTGGAGTCACTGGTTGCTCAGCGCGCCCCATCTGCAACTGAAACCCGGCGACAGCCTCAGCCAATGCCCGGCGTGCGGTTCTACGGCGATGGCCGGGGTCATCCGGCATCGCGGCAAACACAACGGCTTGCGTTATCTGGTGTGTTCGCTGTGCGCCTGCGAATGGCATGTGGTGCGGGTCAAGTGCGTGTATTGCGAGTCGAGCAAAGGCCTCGATTATCTGAGCCTGGAGGACGACCGCCACGCTGCCAATCAGGCACCGCTGCGCGCGGAAGTCTGCCCCGGCTGCAACAGCTATCTGAAACTGATCTATCTGGAAAACGATGCCGAGGCCGAGGCGTTGTCGGCGGACCTCGGCAGTCTGCTGCTGGACATGCGCCTGGCGCAGGACGGCTTTCAGCGTCTGGCGCCGAATCTGTTATTGGCGCCGGGAGACGAATGAGCCGCAGCGTCTACACTCTTGGGCGATAGCGATTGACTCCAGGAGTGGCGGATGTCCCTGCGGTTACCTTCCATTGATGGGCTTTTGCGCCATCCGGCGTGCGTGGCTTTGCTTGAGCGCCACGGGCGTGAGTCGTTGCTGGCGAGCTTTCGGCAATTGCTCGATGAGCTTCGTGGCGACGTCCTGAACGGGCAACTCTCGGCGATTGAAATCAGCCCTGAAGTGCTCGCCGGCCGGGTTGGCGAACGCCTGATTCAACAACAGCGCAGTCAGGTGCGCCGCGTCTTCAACCTGACCGGCACGGTGCTGCACACCAATCTCGGTCGCGCCTTGTTACCGGACGAAGCTATCGAAGCGGTGGAGCGTGCCGCACGTTATCCGCTGAATCTGGAATTCGATCTGGCCAGCGGCAAACGCGGTGATCGCGACGATTTGATCGAAGGTTTGATCCGCGAACTGACCGGCGCCGAAGCCGTCACCGTGGTCAACAACAATGCCGCCGCCGTGCTGCTGACCCTCAACAGCCTCGGCGCGCGCAAGGAAGGCATCATCTCGCGCGGCGAGCTGATCGAAATCGGCGGCGCCTTCCGCATCCCCGATATCATGGCCCGCGCGGGCGTGCGCCTGCACGAAGTCGGCACCACCAACCGCACCCACGCCCGTGACTACGAAGCAGCGATCAGCCCGCGCAGCGGTTTGATCATGCGCGTGCATGCGAGCAATTACAGCATCGAAGGTTTTACCGCTCGCGTGCCGACCGCTGAACTCGCGGCATTGGCTCATCGGCACGGCTTGCCATTGCTAGAGGATCTGGGCAGTGGCAGCCTGTTGGATTTGACGCGTTGGGGTTTGCCGGCGGAGCCGACGGTGCGCCAGGCGCTGCTCGATGGCGCCGATATCGTCACCTTCAGCGGCGACAAACTGCTCGGCGGACCGCAGGCCGGGTTGATCGTCGGCCGTAAAGAACTGATCGCTAAGATCAAAAAGAACCCGCTCAAGCGTGCGCTGCGCGTGGACAAGTTGACCCTGGCCGCGCTGGAGGCGGTGCTCGGGTTGTATCGCGACCCGGATCGCCTCGCTGAACGTCTGCCGAGTTTGCGGCTTTTAACCCGCCCGCAGGCTGACATCTTCGCCCAGGCTTCACGGTTGCAGCCGGTGCTGGCTGACATGCTGGGTGAGACTTGGAGTGTCAGCGCAGTCGAGGCCCTGGGCATGATCGGCAGCGGCAGCCAACCGGTGGCGCGTTTGCCGAGTGCGGCGCTGTGCATGCGGCCACAGGTGTCGAAGCGTCTGCGCGGGCGCTCTCTGCTGAATCTTGAAGCTGCGTTGCGCGCGTTGCCGATCCCGGTGCTCGGGCGCATCGACGACGACGCGCTGTGGTTGGATCTGCGTCAGCTCGACGATGAGCCGGCGTGGCTGGCGCAACTGCCGCAGTTGCAGGCCGCACCGTGATCGTCGGCACGGCGGGGCACATCGACCACGGCAAGACGTCGCTGCTGCAAGCGCTGACCGGGCAAACTGGCGACCGCCGCCCGCAGGAACGCGAACGCGGGATGACCATCGACCTCGGTTATCTCTACGCCGAACTGCAGCCCGGCACCGGCCTGAGTGGATTTATCGACGTGCCCGGCCACGAGAAATTCACCCACAACATGCTCGCCGGCGCGCAGGGCATCGGCCTGGTGTTGCTGGTGGTCGCCGCCGATGACGGTGTTATGCCGCAGACCCGCGAGCATCTGGCGATTGTCGAACTGCTCGGCATTCCTCGCGCCGTGGTGGCGATCACCAAGTGCGACCGCGTCGAGGCGGGCAGGGTGGAAGAGGTGCAGCGCCAGGTGCTGGATCTGCTCGCGCCGGGGCCGTTTGCCGACGCGCCGGTCTTTACCGTGTCGAGCGTGAGCGGGCGGGGCGTTGATGCGTTGCGCGCGGCGTTGGTGCAGGCGCAAAACGAAGTGCAGGCGCGCAGTGGCGAAGGGGGATTTCGTCTGGCGATCGATCGCGCATTCAGCGTGGCCGGCGCCGGGATTGTGGTCACCGGCACGGCGCTGTCGGGCACCGTGTCGGTCGGCGACAAACTCACCCTCGCGCCGTCCGGCAAAATCGTTCGCGTGCGCGGCCTGCACGCGCAGAATCAACCCGCTGAACAGGCTTACGCCGGGCAACGGGTGGCGCTGAACCTCAGCGGCGAGCGCCTGGAGCTGGTGCAGCTCCATCGCGGCCAATGGCTGCTGAGCGAGTGGCTGCACGCGCCGACGCAACGGGTCGACATTGACTTTCAACTGCTGCCCGGCGAACGCACCTTCGAACACTTCCACCCGGTGCACGTACACCTCGGCACCCAAGACGTGATCGCTCGAGTTGCCTTGCTCGAAGGCCCACGGTTGAGCCCCGGCGAACGCATGTTCGCGCAATTGTTGATCAATGCGCCGGTACACGCGGTCAAGGGCGACCGGCTGATCCTGCGTGACGCCAGCGCGCAACGCACCTTGGGCGGCGGCACGGTCCTCGATCCGTTCGCCCCGGCGCGGCAACGCCGCAGCCCCGAACGTCTGGCGCAACTGCAAACCCTGGCCGGCAGCGACAGCTTCGAACAGGCCTTGCCGGTACTGCTCAACCACAGCGCTGGCGGGCTCGATCCGCAGCGCCTCGAACGCCAGTTCAATCGCCCGCGCGCATCGTGGTCGTTAGCGCAAAACGTCCGCCTGATCGACACCCGCCAAGGCCCGCTGCTGTTCAACGTGCAGCGCTGGGGACGGCTGAAATTCAATCTGCTGCAACGCCTCGCGCAATTCCATAAACAAGAACCCGACCAAATGGGGCCTGACCGAGATCGTCTGCGGCGTTTCAGTGGTTTGGCGCTGGAGCGTTCGACGTTTATCAGCCTGCTCGACGAACTGCTCAGCGCCGGCTCGATCCACAGCAGCGGCCCCTGGCTGCACCTGCCTGAACATCAGGTGCGCCTGAATGCCGAGGACGAAACCCTGTGGCAACAAATACAGCCGCTGTTCGACAACGCCGACTTCGACCCACCGTGGGTCCGCGACATCGCCAAAATGCTCGGCCATGACGACGCCGCAGTACGCCTGCTGCTGCGCAAACGCGCGCGACTTGGGCTGATGCATCAAGTGGTGCGTGACCTGTTTCTGGCTGACGCGCAACTGCGCCGAATGGCAGAGGTATTACTGACACTCGCGGTGGAAAATCCGCAGATCCAGGTGACAACCTTCCGCGATGCGCTAGGCTTGGGACGCAAACGCTGTATTCAGTATCTGGAGTATTTCGACCGACTGGGCCTGACCCGGCGCATCGGCGAGTCGCGGCAGATCCGTTACGACAACGCGCTGGCAAACTCCAACGCGCAATGAGTCAAAGGAAGGCAATCGCGCCCGGTGGCGCGGCCGGGCTTCAAACCCGGTTGGGGACGGCATCCGTTCCCGGGCAGGTTCGACTCCGGCTGCCTTCCGCCAGTTTTACTCAACGCTATCCGCAGTCCTGTGTGGGAGCGAGCTTGCTCGCGAAGCCGGTGTACCAGTCGACACTCTCAGTGTCTGGCCGAACGCCTTCGCGAGCAGGCTCGCTCCCACAGCTTGTATTTTGGCGGTTGTATTTGGGTATATATCAAACCCGCAAACGAATCTGCCGGCCCAGCACATCCATCACGTCACAACCATCCCGCAGCAACATCGCCGCCGCGTGCGCCAGTTGCTGTACGTCGGCGCCTTTGGCTGAGGCGATATCCAGGCTGGCGAGGCTTTCCATCATCTGCGTGACGGCGAGAAAGCGGCTGGCGGCGCTGCTGTGCAAGACGTCGAGCGGGGCTTCGGTGGCAACCAGCAGAACGGGGGTGCTGTGTTCGTTGTGGGTCATCGAAAGATGGGCATTCATACGTTCACCTTGGTCTGAGCGGCTTGCTGACCGTTGATGGAGGCCACGATCAGGGCGCGAGCGTTGGCGAGCATTTGCTGGCTGGCCCAGCGCAAGGAGCTGCTGTGGTCCGGGCGAGCGACAGTAGGCGCTTGATGGGCGAGGACTTCGGCGCAGTTGAGGTAGACGGCTGCGTGTTCCAGGGCGTCGAGGAGGGGGATATTGGGGCGGACGGTGAAAGGATGTTGAGTAGTGTGGTCGCAGGGAGTCGAAGTTGTATTTGCTTGTTTCATAAGTGAGGTATCTCTTTGAAAATTAAAGAGAGCTGCCACTTGATCGCCGTCAAACGAATGGGTGGCAACTGTGCGCAGGTTGACGGACCGGTCTCACTAACCCGGCGCATCCGAAGATGCCCCACACACAGTCACCATATGCAATGAGCGGGCACAAAAGTGCACGAGCAGAGAGAGGCTATGCGCGTAGTGAGAAGTCCAGGCCGTCAAACCCGGTCACGAATGAGTCGTGACAGGGCGCGAGGATAGGGAGTGCGACCAAACCCGTCAACCGCCGCCAACCTTGCGAACTTGCCCCGTTCTTTTGTAGGAGTGAGCCTGCTCGCGATAGCGGTCGTTCAGCCACAAGTGTTGTGGCTGACCTGCCGCCATCGCCAGCAGGCTGGCTCCCACAGGGAACTTGGGTGTGCCTGAACATTCAGCCATCACATAGAACCTGTGGGAGCTTGCCTGCAAGCGATAGCGGTTGAACATTCAACCACTAATTGACTGAAGGTCAGCCATCGCCAGCAGGCTGGCTCCCACAGGTTGATTGCATTTCAAATCAAGCAGCCGTCAGAAGCCCAACGGGTACTCGATCACCACATAAATCCGGTCAATGTCATCGCCGGCTTGCGCCTCATTCGCTCGGTGGGTGACGTGCGACAGCTGCACTGACAAATCCTTGGCCGCGCCAGACTGGACGACGTATTTCAGGTCGATATCACGTTCCCAGTGTTTGCCACCATCGCCTTGCTGTGGCTGGTATTGGCCGCTGTCGGCGTCGAACGGGTTGTACGCGCCGCCCTTGGGGGCGTGGGTGCCGTCGATGTGGCTGCCGGTGACGTAGCGGGTCATGAACTTCAAACCCGGGATGCCGAAGGCGCCGAGGTCGAGGTCGTAGCGGGCTTGCCAGGAGCGTTCGTTGGCGCCGTTGAAGTCGGCGTATTTGATCGAGTTGGCGAGGTAGATCGAGTCACCGCCGACGAAATCGAAGGGGGTGTCGCCGTTGATACGTTGCCAGCCGAGCATAACGGCGTGTGGGCCGAAGGCGTATTTGCCGGACAGGCTGAACGCGGTGTTGTCGATCTCGCCGGCCAGTGCGCGGCCGGTGTCGCGGGTGTGGTAGAGGTTGGCGTCGAGCAGCAGGCCGGACTGTTTGAAATGCAGGTTGCCGTAGTACTGGTGCCAGGTGTCGCTCAGCTCCGAGGCGTACAGCGCGCCGCCCAGCGGCTCGTCGCCGAACAGGTCCGCGCCGACAAAGCTGATGCTGCCGGCCTCGGTGTTGGCGCCGTAACCGTAGAAATCGCCGTGGCCGGAGGAGCTATCCTGGTTCTTGAACGCGGTGAAGTGGCCGGCGACCAGGTTGACGTTGTCGAACTCGGCGCTGTTGAGCAGAAAACCCGTGGCGTATTCCGGTTGCAGGCGTTTGTCGGAGGTGTCGAACACCGGCGTCTCGACGGTCATTTCGCCGAAGGCGAGGGTGGTGCGTGAGGCTTTCAGTTTCAGCGCACCGCCGGCGCTGGAGTAGTCGTTTTCGCTGCGGCCGTTGCTGTCGACTGGCAGCAGGCCGGTTCCGGAATGGCCTCTGCCACCGTCCAGTTTCAGCCCGGCGAAGGCGTGGGCATCGATACCGAAGCCGAGGCTGCCTTCGGTGAAACCGGATGAGAAGGTGCCGATAAAGCCCTGAGCCCACTCCTGTTTGTAGTTTTTGCCGGAGGGCGTGGGCGAGCGGTAGTCGTTGCTCAGGTAGAAATTGCGGCTCAGGACCTGGCTTTTGGCATCGTCGAAGAAACCGCTGGCGTGGGCGGTGGTGTGCAGACCGCAGAGCAGCGCAAGCAGGGTGAGGCGCGAAGGGGCGCGGTCGATCATGGTCAGTGGCCAGCGGTGGTGGAGTTGGCCGGGATGATCGGGGAATTGCGGGGGGAGGGATTGGGCGGATGTGCTCAGTTCTAGCCATGACATAGAACCTTGTAGGAGTGAGCCTGCTCGCGATGGCGGTGTG
>NZ_JBUDGD010000010.1:0-129044 GCF_055484735.1 Pseudomonas sp. 15C
AGCAAGCGTTTTGGGTTACCTTTTTGGCGTTTGAAAAAGGTGACCCGCCGTAAGGGCGGAACCCTAAGCCGCCGTTACCGCAGCAACGGATATGTACCCATACCCAATCAAGAAGCGCCTGAGAGAAAAGCCATCGCCAGCAGGCTGGCTCCCACAGTTTTGATCGAGTACATCAGGTATAAACAGGCCAGCTATCGACAATCCTGCCACCCCGCACAGCCAGCAAATCGCCAAATTGCAACAGCACAGACTCCGTTTGAGCAGGACGCAAAAACACCTGATCCTCAACCCCAAGGCCCACAGCAGGCGACCCATTGACCATCTCCTGATTCGAACTACGCCCATACACCCCATTACTCTGCAACCCCATGGGCGATTCAAACTCCGCCATCCAGTTCCCCCCATAAACGAAGAAAGTCTGCCGCTGATTGGGGTCCCACCACGAAAACAGCCTCGACTTGCCATCCAGCGCCGGAATATTCACCGCGCCGGTACTCTTCAACACCGGCGTAGCGATATACGCCGCCGGCACATGCCCGCTCAACGACGGCAAATCATAGTGAGTCGGCTTGAGCATCGCCGTCCCCACCGACACCTCACTGCACAGCGTCTCGTGTTCATGCATGCGATAACTCGGACTACCCGCCGTGTTCAGGCACAAACCCTCCCGCCACAAACCCGGAAACTGCTGCCGGGTAAAATCGACATAACGCTGATAAATCACCATGACCCTGGCGAACAATTCTTCAGGCGAACCGAGAATCCCCGGCACGCCCATGCCCACAAACGGGTCGTAGCCCATGAACCCGGCAAATTCCAGGTGCTGCGGGTGGGCACTGATCAGCGTCAGCATCCTCCCCAGCGCCTGCGCATCACTGACCCCGCCACGATGCAGACCGACATCCAGCTCAATGTTCACGCGCATCCGCGTACGCAAACCCTGCGCCAAGGCCAGATATTGTTCTAACCGCTGCGGCCCATCGAGCAGCCATTGCAACTGCCGAACCGGATCGAACGCGCCTTTGTGCGCGCGGTAAAACAGCTCAGCCGAACGCACCGGCAGCGGCTTGCCGAGCAAGATATCGGACTCGGGAAACGCCACTGCATCGTGATTGAGAAATGGCTGATGAAACGACATCAACCGCGGCGTCCCGGCGCGTTGCGCTATGTACTTCAACAGCCCCGGCGCCGGCAGCGACTTCTCCACCAGCCGCAACAGCTTGCCGCCACGCCTGACCGACTGCACCACCACATCGATGTTGTGATCGAGCCGATCGAGATCGATCAACAGTACCGGACGCATCGGCCCGTGCTCTTTCAGCGCCTTGTTCAGCGCCCGAAAATAATCACTGTACGGCCCGCCTCGGTCGCCCGGCCGCAACCACGCACCGACGCCCACCAACAAAGCGCCGACGCCCAAAGTGCCGAGGAGAAAATTACGTCGATTGACCGCCATCAGCTCACTCCCAGTATCGACGCCAGATGCGCATTGAGAAAACGCCCGTGCGGGTCCAGCGCCTGACGCACTTCGACAAACTCGCGCCAGCGCGGATACAGCGGTTGCAGGGTTCGCGCGTTGAGCGAGTGCAACTTGCCCCAGTGCGGGCGGCCGTTGTACTTCCAGAAGATCGGCTCGATCGCCGCGAAGAAGTTGTGATGATCCATCTGATAGTGCTGATGAACCGAGATCGAGCAGCTGTCGCGGCCCTCGAACATGCTCAATGCAATGTCGTCGGCCTTGACGTAGCGGTACTCGATGGGAAACCAGGTGCGCAGGTCCTTGTCCTCGATCAGCTTGAGAATTTCGCGCAGGCAGGCCGGGCCGTGTTCGGCGGGCACCGAGTACTCCATTTCGTTGAAACGCACCGTGCGCACGTTGGCGTAGATATCGAAAGAGTCACCGACACGATCCTCGAAACTCGCCAGATGGCGCAGGCTGTTGAGCAGCGTGCGGCGCAGGTCGGGGAAGTCGCTGGCGTACTTGTCGAGTTTCTCGATCAGGTTGACGAACTCATTGCCGCCCTCTTCTTCCGGGCTGATCGGTGGCGTGGGCGGGTCGTTGGTTTCGTTGAGGGCAATAGACAGGGCGTAGTCGGAATGGGTGACGACGAGCATTTCCCAGTGCTGGTTTTCGCGGGTGTTCTTGTCAAGGTCTTCGAGCAGCTCTTCGGTTCTGGCGATCCACTGATGTTCGCGCAGGCGATAGGCCGGGCGGTTTTGCAGGCGAATCCTCGTCGCCACACCGAGCGCGCCGAGCGAGACCCGCGCCGCGTTGAACACCTCGGGATGGCGCTGACGGTCGCAGTCCAGCACCTCGCCACTGGCCGTGACCAGTTGCATGGCGCAGACCTGTGCCGAACAGGACTGAAAGGTTTTCCCGGTGCCGTGAGTCGAGGTGGCGATGGCGCCAGCGAGGGTCTGGTAATCGATATCGGCCATGTTGGGCAACGCCTGGCCGATGTCTCTGAGCGGCACGCCCATGCGCGACATGGGCGTGCCGGCACCAAACTCGGCTTGCAGGGTTTTGCCGTCATGGTCGAGCAAGCCGCTGAAATAACTCAGCGACAACAGCGTGCCGTCGGTGGGTATCAGCGCACTGAACGAATGCGCCGAGCCGACCGGGCGAATCCTGCCGGGTGCCTGCTGAATGGCGCTTGTCAGCTCATCAAGATTCTTCGGCGCCAGCCGCGCCGCCGGCAGGCAACTTTGCGCGCCCGACCAGTTGCGCCAGGGAATCAGGCGTGGCGCGCGCAGCAACTGGCCCAGCGCCGGGTGGCTCGCCAGTGCGCTGAACGCACCGACGATGCTCGCCCGTTGCAGCAGTTGCCGGCGCGTCGGATCCAGGGTCATGGCGGGCACCTTATTGCGGCAGCGGCTGGTCGGCCATGAAGCCGATCAGTTGCAGGAATTGTTCTTCCGAGCACTCGACACACTGGCCCATCGGCGGCATGGCGTTGTAGCCATTGATGGTGTGGTCGAGCAGCGTGTCGGTGCCTTGGCGGATACGCGGCTCCCAGGCCTGGCGATCACCGGTAAGCGGCGCATTGGCCGCCGGGTTGGCGTGGCACAGCTGGCAACTGTTGGCGTAGATCTGCGCCAGCGCCGGGTCGGCGGGTGTGATGTTGCGCTGGAGCGGCTGCGGCTTGGGTTCTTCGCCGCAACCGTACAGCGCCGTGGCCATTGCCAGCCATAAACAGAGTCGGATCGCCCGCATGAAAAGCCTCGCGTTGGGGTGGCGCTTGTTGTTAGGCGTCCACCTTAAGCCAGCGGTGACAGAGGGCTGAGGGCATTGCCGGACAATCAAGGGGGCAAACGGGGCCAGCCGGGGTTCACAAGCAGGGCGAAACAGGTCTAGGCTTGGAACGACAATTCCAAGACCTCCCCACATCCCAATGTGGGAGCGAGCCTGCTCGCGAAAGCGGTGTGTCAGTCCCTGATGATCCGACTGAAAAATCGCTTTCGCGAGCAGGCTCGCTCCCACAGGTATCGGTTTTAACCTGCACATTGATTTCATCACGGGGTAGCGACATGACCACAGCAAACATCCTTGGCAATCTGTTCCCTTCTGTCAGCGACATCCCCGAAAAATACCGTCTCGACGCTCAGGTCGAGCAGCGCGAATACCTCGTCGACGGTGAATTGCGGCGCTGGGACGGCCCGCTCGCGCAAGTGCGCAGCCCCGTCTATCTGCAGGGTGCCAACGGCGACGAACAAGTGATCCTTGGCAGCACGCCACTGCTCGACGCTGAAACCGCCCTCACCGCCCTCGACGCCGCCGTTCGCGCCTACGATCGTGGCCAGGGTCTGTGGCCAACCATGCGCGTGGCCGAGCGCATCCAGCATGTCGAAGCATTCCTGCGGCGCATGCGTGAGCAACGCGAAGCCGTGGTGAAACTGCTGATGTGGGAAATCGGCAAGAATCTCAAGGACTCGGAAAAGGAATTCGACCGAACCTGCGATTACATCGTCGACACCATCAATGCGCTCAAGGAACTCGACCGCCGCTCCAGCCGTTTCGAGCTGGAACAGGATACCCTCGGCCAGATCCGCCGCGTACCGCTCGGCGTCGCGTTGTGCATGGGCCCTTATAACTATCCGTTGAACGAGACGTTCACCACGCTGATTCCGGCGCTGATCATGGGCAACACCGTTGTGTTCAAACCGGCCAAGCTCGGCGTGCTGTTGATCCGCCCGTTGCTCGAAGCCTTCCGCGACAGCTTCCCCACCGGCGTGATCAATGTGATCTACGGCAGCGGCCGCGAAACCGTGAGTGCGCTGATGGCCAGCGGCAAGATCGACATCTTTGCCTTCATCGGCACCAACAAGGCCGCCAGCGACCTGAAAAAACTGCATCCCAAGCCGCACCGCTTGCGTGCCGCGCTGGGTCTGGACGCGAAGAACCCGGGCATCGTCCTGCCGGAAGTCGATCTGGATAACGCCGTCAGCGAAGCGCTCACCGGCTCGCTGTCGTTCAACGGTCAACGTTGCACCGCGTTGAAAATCCTCTTCGTCCACGAAGACGTGGTCGACAGCTTCATCGAAAAATTCAACGCCAGACTGGCCACCCTGAAACCGGGCATGCCGTGGGACAGCGGCGTCGCGCTGACACCGCTGCCGGAGTCGGGCAAGGTCGATTATCTGCACGGGCTGGTCGCCGATGCGCGCAGCAAGGGTGCCGAAGTGGTCAACCCGCATGGCGGCGAGGCTCGCGCGTCATTCTTTTACCCAGCAGTGCTGTACCCGGTGAACCCGCAGATGCGCGTCTATCAGGAGGAGCAGTTCGGCCCGGTGGTGCCGATCGTGCCGTATCGTCACCTCGATACCGTGATCGACTATGTGCTGGAGTCGGACTTCGGCCAGCAGTTGAGCATCTTCGGCACCAACCCGGTGGCGGTCGGTCGGCTGGTCGACACCTTTGCCAACCAGGTCGGGCGGATCAACCTCAACGCCCAGTGTCAGCGCGGCCCGGACACCTACCCGTTCAACGGCCGCAAGAATTCCGCCGAAGGCACGCTGTCGGTGCACGATGCGTTGCGGGTGTTTTCGATCCGTACGCTGGTGGCGACCAAGTTCCAGGAGAGCAACAAGGACCTGATCAGCGAGATCATTCGCGGGCGTGACTCGAGTTTCCTGACCACTGATTACATCTTCTGATCCACCTCATCGGCACCTGAGCCAAAGTCGTCAAGCGCCCGGCCGGCGTTCGACGGCATTCCCGGCAAGGTCTTCGCCGGCCGGACGGGTGCCGGTGATCATGGAAATCACCGATCCGGCCTTCGCCCGGTACAGCAAACGGATGCCGGGCGGCGCTTACGGGCAGGCCGCGTTGTACAGTCAGCATTTCCACCATATCGGTGCGATGCGCAAAATCCTCCTGCGTATGGCAGCATGGATGAATTACATTTTTCCGTTCCACTGATCTGAACCGAGATGACGAGAGGCTTGCACTGAGTACTTACAGCACCCATCGACTTCCGCCCTTGCTGCGGCGGGTCTTGCGCCCCTTGCTGGACCCGTATCGCCGTTACCGCCACGCCCGACTGATCCACGCAGTGCGCGTGGCCCTCGGGTTGCTGGCAACGATCTTGCTGACCACCGGCATCAACCTGCCCCACGGTGAATGGGCCTCAGTGACCATGCTGGTCGTAATCGGCGGCTTGCAGCACCATGGCAACATCGGCAAAAAAGCCGCGGAGCGCGCCACCGGCACGCTGATCGGCGCCGCGGTCGGGCTGGCGCTGGTGGCGCAGCACGCGTGGCTGGGGATGCCATGGCTGACCTATTTTGCGATGGCTGTGGTCTGCGGATTCTTCTCCTATCACGCCATCGGCAAGGGCGGTTACACCGCCCTGCTCTCGGCGATCACCGTGTTCATCGTCGCCGGGCATGGCGACAATCCGATCAGCGATGGCTTGTGGCGCGGTGTCGATATCCTCATCGGTATCGCCCTCGCTTTGGCATTTTCGTTCGCCCTGCCGCTGTACGCGGTGTATTCGTGGCGCTACAACCTCGCCGATGCGTTGCGCGACTGCGCCACGGTGTACGGACGCATCATCAGCGGCCAGCCAGTCAGTGCCGACGAACATTTGCGTTTGATGAGCCGCCTCGGCGCAGTGATGGTGCAGTTGCGCTCGCTGATGCCGTCGGTGTCCAAGGAAGTGAAGATCTCCATGACCGAACTCGATGCGATCCAGCGCAACCTGCGCATGTGCATCAGTACGTTGGAGATCCTTGGCAATACCCGACCGGATGCCAACGATCCAGAGGCCATGGCGCATTTGCAATCGGCGCTGAAGGCCGAGCATCGGCAGATTCGCGTGCAACTGATCGGCATGGCCCGCGCCTTGAAAAGCGGCGCGACGAGTCGCCTCGACAGGCCGCTGGAGTTGCCGGAGTCCAACCTCGATGCGCCGGTCTACAGCGCACTGGACGGTTACCGTTTGTTGACCCGGCAACTGGCGGCCAACATCGGCGAGATGCGCCAGCGCCTGGCGAAATCCGCCCCGCGCTGGAACATTTGAGCCTCATTGCGCGGCCAGTCGCCGCGCCTTGAAACCCCAGCCTTGTTGCATGCCGGCGGCGGCGAGCAGAATCGCGGCAACGCCGACCCATTGCAGGATTTCCAGGCGATGGCCAAAGGCAAACCAGTCAACGAAGATCGCCGCGATCGGGTAGATGAATGACAGTGCACCGGTCAATGCCGTCGGCAACTTCTGAATCGCGCCGTACAGCAGCACATACATCAGACCGGTATGGACGATGCCCAACGTCACCAGACTGGCCCAGGCACTGGGCGCTTGCGGCAATGCGTTGAAATGCGCGAACGGCGCCAGCAGCAGAACCCCGGTGCAGACCTGAATGAACGCAATCAGATGCGGCGGCGTGCCGGTCAGGCGCTTGATGATCAGTGCAGCAATCGCATACAGCAACGCCGCGCCCAAGGCCAACGCGATGCCCAGTAGATAGTCGCTGCCACTCTCGCCTTGCGTGCCGTGGGCACTGACGATCGCCAGCATGCCGAGGAACGAAACCGTCAGCCAGAACAGCTTTTGCACGGTGATCTTTTCGCCGAGAAACAACGCCGCCAAGCCCACCAGCATGAACGGCTGCACGTTATAGACCGCGGTACCAATGGCAATCGACGCGCGAGAATACGAAGCAAACAAAAGCACCCAGTTGCCGACGATCGCCACACCACTGAGCACGGCGAGCAAAAAGGTGCCGCGGGTCAGAATGCCCGGACGCAGAAAACCGAACGCTGCACAGATCAACAGCAAAGTGCCGGCGCCGAACACGCAACGCCAGAACACCACGTCGAGTACCGGTTGCCCGGAGACCAATACAAACCAGCCGATGGTGCCGGATATCAGCATGGCGGCGGTCATTTCCAGCGAGCCGCGACGCAGGGTTGCGTCCATGTTCATTCTCCCAAAGGGTTGGCGAAAGCATGGCAAAAGTATGCCAAGCACGCCGGGCGCGGCTCCAGCGCAAAAGACAGGCTAAACTGCGAATCTGCCTTTTTTATCGAGGGTCATTCATCGAAATGGCCTAATTGCGGAGTTCGCCCATGACTGACGACATCGATCAGATCCTTATTACTGCCTTGATGGAAGACTCGCGTCGCTCGCTCAAGGCGTTGGCGCAGATCAGTGGATTGTCCTCGCCCAGCGTCGCCGAGCGCTTGCGCCGCCTCGAAGAACGCGGCGTGCTCAAGGGCTACACCGTCGAGATCGACCCGAAGCACTTTGGCTATCAATTGCAGGCGATCGTTCGGGTGCGGCCTCTACCTGGGCAATTGCAGGAGGTGGAGCGGCAGATTCTGTCGATCCCTGAGTTCACCGAGTGCGACAAGGTGACCGGCGAAGACTGCTTTATCGCGCGCCTGCATGTGCGTTCGATGGAACAGCTCGACACCCTGCTCGACCGGCTCAATACCCTGGCGGAAACCAACACGGCGATTGTCAAGAAAACCCCGGTCAAACGCCGATTGCCGCCGATGGCCTAGATGTTTTCTGCCATTATTTGGCGTAGATTGTGATTTTCCGCGGCTAAGGATTTGGCGCTATGAAAATTCAGGCAACGCTGCTGGCAGCCATGCTGCTTGGCGGTTGCGGCACGATTCAGACGGTGGCACGTAACGATCAGGCCGCTGTGGACGGGCTGAAGGAACAAAAAAGTTATTGCGGTGCAGTGCCGAGAATCTACAGCGGCCTCGCCTATGACTTCTGCACGCTGAACGCTCCCCTGGCTTCAGGCATTGACCCTGATGAGCACCGCAACGCGGCCATTCCGGTGGTACTGGTGGACGCCGTCGTCTCCGGCGCGCTCGATACCCTGCTGCTGCCTTACACGATTTACCGCCAGCAAGTGGATGGCAGCATCGTCATCAACTGAGCCGGCACTTTCCCGCAGACAACAAAAAACCCGCCGAAGCGGGTTTTTCGTTATTGCATCATTGCTATCAGTCGTCGCGGCTCATGATGCCGAACAGTTGCAGCAGGCTGACGAACAGGTTGTAGATCGATACATACAGGCTGATGGTCGCCATGATGTAGTTGCGCTCGCCGCCGTGGATGATGGCGCTGGTCTGGAACAGGATGCACACCGACGAGAACAGCACGAAACCTGCGCTGATCGCCAGTTGCAGGCCGCTGATCTGGAAGAAGAAGCTCGCCAGCGTGGCGCCCAGCAACACGAAGAAACCGGCAGTGATGAAACCACCGAGGAAGCTCATGTCCTTGCGGGTGATCAGCACGTAGGCCGACAGACCACCGAACACCAGCGCGGTCATCGCGAACGCCGAGCTGACCACTTCAGCGCCGCCCTGCATGCCCAGGTAACGGTTGAGGATCGGGCCGAGCAGGAAACCCATGAAACCGGTCAATGCGAAGGCAGATACCAGGCCCCACGCGGAGTCACGGAGTTTGTTGGTGAGGAAGAACAGCCCGTAGAAGCCGATCAGCACCACGAAGATATTCGGGTAGCCGACTCGCATCTGCTGCGCGACAAAAGCCATCACGCCGCTGAATGCGAGGGTGAGCGCCAGTAGGCCGTAAGTGTTGCGCAGGACGCGGCTAACCTCTAGCTGCTCAGCCTGCACGCTGTTATTAACTGCGTAATCCTGTTCGCGCATGGCGACACTCCTGTTGGTTTGAAACGTTCAGTCGCAAAGATCATAACAGACGCTCTGTAACAAGCCATGCAGAGAGTTTGACAGTGTGTTTCATTCAGGTATTATGGCGCCCGCAACGCAACGGAGGTGTGGCCGAGTGGTTTAAGGCAACGGTCTTGAAAACCGTCGACTGTAACAGGTCCATGAGTTCGAATCCCATCGCCTCCGCCATCTTATGTACGACAAAGCCCTGATTATTCAGGGCTTTGTTGTTTCTGGCAGGCTCAAAAATTTTATCCTTGAAAGATGCGTTCCATAACTTTTAGGGACGCGTTCCATAACTTTACCGATTTACCCCCTTCTCCGGCGTTCTGCCGAACTAAATTCGCATCCACCTAAAAATCTACTACTGTTTACCCGGCAATCCCTCCCTCGCGTAACAAGGAGATGGCGATGTCGAAATCAAGCGGCGGCAAAAGTGGTTCAACACCTGCAAGTAAATCGGGTGGCTCGAAAGCCCCACCGGTAGCAAATCTGCCAAGCAAAACAGGGAAGCCCTCGGGAGACGGCCGCGGTAACGCACCAGCTAAAGGCAAGTAAATTTTTGCGATGGGGCTGGCTGTTCTCATAGTGCTCGGCCCGCCTCATCCCTTTCGATCAGAAATTTGCTTCACCTGCTACTCTGGGTTCTTCCATGGAGGACTCCCAATGCATAATTCTGACCTGCTCCCTTCCCTGCTTTACAAAATCAACGAAAACCAACTCGCGCTCGAAGCCGCCATCATGGAGCTTACCTTGTGGGCCGAAAAACTCGGCGCGACCGAAGTCTCGGACAACGTCCGCGGCTCGCTCTCGGCGATCGATAGGAACGAAGAGTTCATCAAGATGACCCTGGCGGTGATGATGACGCCGGACTGACAGCTCGTCGGCTCAACCTCGCCCGTCCGCATCGGCTCGATTACTGTATATACAACCAGTAATCAGCAAGGCAGCCCCGTGGACAACCTCATAGAAGACACCGATGATTGGCTCGGTAACCCGACCCCGCTCGAAACCTGCCGACACCAGCTCAGGATGTACGAAAACGAATTCGAAGCGCTCACTCTCAAGCTGCAGCGGGCATTGGAAAATATTCAGGGATTGATCCAGGACAATGATGCACTCATACAGGAGCGGAACTCTCTGAAGGCAAAGCTTCAATATGCCGAGGGGGATTTGCTATGCGAAAAGCGAAGGTTCGCCGACGTCGAACACCAAAGAGACCATCTCTTTCAAGAAAACCAACGCCTGCTCAGGGATGCTCGAGATCGGGAAGAGCTGGCAGACCATTGCGAATGTTGCGCCGGAAAAGGTTTGTGACGAAGCCAGCGCTGGTGAGTCTATGCTGAACCAGATCCAGCGAGGCTATGGCAATGTGCGGACGACTTTCCCAGTACAGCGGCATTCACGACTTTGTGGCGGCGCTGAGCATGCCAAACGCGCTCATCAACTCTACCGGCGAACAGCCCTTTGAGCGGTACAACGCCGCGCCGACCACTCAACTTGCCCTCTTCCACCAGGAAGGCCAGTTCCTGCACGCGGACATGGTCCGCTGGGGGTGGCGCCCGCACTGGGCAAAAGACCGCGCCGCGCCGATCAATGCACGCGTCGAGAAAGTCGCTCACGGCCCGTTCTTCCGCGCGATCTGGCCGCACCGGGCGATCATTGCGATCAACAACTGGTTCGAGTGGGTCGACGAAGGCGGGCCAAAGAAGCAGCCCTACCTGATCAGGCACCGCGACCAATCCCCGATCCTCTGCGCTGCGATCGGCCAGTACCCCAACGAGGAGCACGAACCTGGCGAGCACGACGGCTTTGTGATCATCACCGCTGATAGCGCCGGCGGCATGGTCGATGTCCACGATCGGCGGCTAGTCGTTCTCCCGCCAGAGCTCGCGCGGGAATGGCTCGACCCGGCCACGCCGAAAGAACGCGCCGAACAGATGGTGCTGCATGAGGGCGAGCCATCCGAGGCTTTCGAATGGTTCAAGGTGGACAAGGCCGTCGGCAACGTTCGCAATGATCAGTCCGAGCTGATTCTTCCTATCGGCTTTTGACTGCGTAACGGAATTCATCGGACCTTGACGATACGCATCGCTCAACTACTCTCCTCCCAGACCGCACCCAGGGACCGGGTGGCCGGACACCCTATGAGGGCGCGGTCTGTGTGCCATTGCAAACAAGGAGCGACAAAATGTCTGGATCGACCCAAACAATTGATGTGCTTATCGCTGTAGATGCCGATTATCTGATTGCCAACCCTAATGCATTAGTCGCTAATGCGGTTTCCATGCTGGTAAATCGTGATGCGATCGATAGCCAAGCGAGCGGAATCTACGCGGACGGGGGTTACGAACTGTGGATCGACGTCAAGCCGGGCGACAACGTTCGCTGGCGCGCTACTACGTTATCGCGCAACTTCGACCGTGTTGCACTTATCACCGGCATCAAACAAACCAGCAATCCCAGCAATGATCCCAAAGAGACTGGCTCCATTTCAACGCCAACCTCGTACAACATCCCTCATATCCCAGTGCCCTATCTGGAAAAAAGCGCTCCGCATGGCATCGGCAAAACCGATGTCACATATACATTTTGGCAGGCTGTGGCGGAAGACGGTGGGAAGCTCGCCTACCAGATCACTTTCGTCCTTTTGGACCGTGACCTGAACCAGATAGGCGAACCACACACGTGGGACCCTTTCATCACCGTCAACGATCGGTAACGTGAACCGTTGAGACGCTGCGCACAGTCTTGGCCGGTATGCTCTTATCTTCTTAGACGCACCGGCCAGGACTGGTCGCAAGATATAATCAAGTCGCCCGCTACGGGTGAGCCTTTGAGATTCACTTCAGAGCATTCTTGCGACTAAGTCTAGTGTCCCCGCAGCTTGCTGGTGCCTATGAGTCGGGAAGACAGGCAGCAAGCTCCTATCGAGTTATTGCCCGCCAAGGGATGGCTGTCATAGAACTTCCTTGAAGAAAATGTGGTGCCCGAGTATCAGCGACTGCTTCGCCTTTGCCGCCCAAACCGGCGCTTTGATGCTAGTGGCGTAATAGTGAGTGGCGCCGCCGGTGGGATCCGGCACTTTGCCGTCGATCACTTGGTCAGCAGCAATCCGGCACTGGGCCAGCTCGCGGAACGGGATCTGCTTCACGCCGATCAGGAATTGATAGTTCGGGTCAGTCTTGTTCCAACAGCTGAACTGCCACGGTTTTTGACAGACGCCAGCGTAGCCTTCACCCCACCACGACTTTTCCTTTCCATCGAGTACGCGGTTGCGGATCGTCCATGCCACAGCGATCTGCCCGGCGGTGCCTTCCCCCCGCGCCTCGCCCCATAACGTTCGGGCGAGGATCTCGCGATCTTTTTCAGTGACGTTCATGCTTTTTCTCCAGGCAAAAAAAAAGCCCGCTCAGTGGCGGGCTATTGGGATTGAGGGAGCGCGGGCCAATCAGGGGCATAGGGCCAGCCCTCGCGCTCTGGCGTTTTGCTCAGAGCGATCAGGTATCGTTTCCAAGCCTTCCAGAGCGCCCGGTCTTCATCGGTAATTTCGTCCAGGTCTACCCCGGCCTGCAGAGGGCTGATTGCGGTGTTGGCCTGCTCGATCAGAAGTCGCAGCGCAACCGTCGACTCTCGAGCTTGATTCTCCAGCGCAACTTTATCGACAAGCCATGCGGGTAGTTCCTCGAACAGCGTTTCACCAGGATCAATAGGCCATCCGGGCTCAACGCCGCGCCACGAGTTTTGGGTAATTGCGTATGGCATCTTCATCGCTCCAATCCGTAACCGCACACATCAATGAACGCTGAGCCACCAGCAGCTGCGACTGCATAAGTGATGGCCATGTTGGTATCTGTCACGAAGTCGAACTGAACGCGAGCCCCCACGTCGATGGTTGTCATCGGCGTAGATCCAGCGGCTGGAACCGAAATGAATACCACTTGGCCGGAAGCGCTTACCCGCAGAGCTACCGACTGACAGCCTTGAGGCATAACCGGCCCCAATCCGACAGCCGTGTAAGCCGTGGCTGTTCCTCCGGATAAACGACGAAACGGCGCGATGCTAGTGTTCGTCGTGTAGAAAATCATATTGGTTGCGGAGATTTGGAAGCCGTAGAGGGTTCCACCCGCGCCAGAGCGCAAAGCGCATATGAACCGTCTGGATGCATCCCCACTCTTGGTCCGCGCCCGCCCGAAATATGGTGCGCCATAAACAGTAGCGGAGAGTTCGATCGCAGGAACACCGGCGTTGTCGTAAAGATAAGCAAAATAGAACACGTCCGGGGTCAGGCCACCGATGCCTGAGAGAGTGATGGCTGCCGGTACCCGTAATGTTTTTCCGGTGCCAGGGATGAACGCAGCGCCGGACGAAAAGGTGATGGAACTGCTGGAGTTCCAGGTTGGAATCAAGCCATCGATGTAGCCGTCGGAAACGCCGCCCTGGGCAGGCGTGATCGGCTTGTTAAGGGCATTCAGTTCGGTGATGTCGTTGTTCGCCCCCTTGGCTGCCTTACCGGCCTGAAGCTTGCTGAACGCTGCAATGATGCTGTCTGTTGCGACCACTGCACCGGTTGCACCAGTGTCCAGCCCGGTAAGAACCGCGGCCAAGACGCGGGGATTCGTGAGGTATTTATTGGCCACGCCTTCGGGAATGCCGTCGGCATTGGAGAGGTTCAACGCGGCGCGGACACCGGCCTGCGTGGGGTCGGTTCCCAGCACGGCCAGTACGCCACCAAGCTGATTGGTCAGCGCTCGAAGGGCATCGGCCGAATCCTTGGGATAACCCTGCATGGGCGCAATGGCATAACCACCTGCTGAGTTCGTCGCACCGATGTAGTTTGGCGAGATCGACAGCGTGGCGTTGCTCGCGATGTTCGTCACCTCGTACCAGCCACCGTCAGGGCCGCGGAAAGCATCGCCGACCCGGGAGTTGGTAACGAATGATGTGCCCGTGCCGTTCACGGTATTGGAATTTTGGACGACAGAAACCGTCCCGGCTTTATACCAGGGCATCGAATATCTCCAGTGGGTTTAAGGGTCAGGCCAGCAATTTGGCGCAAAGAAAAGGACGGTGCCCCTGATCAGTCCACGCGTTGGATGCAAGGCTGTACATCAGGATTCGGCCATTGGCGTAATCAACGCCGAGCGCACAGCTGCCACCGGACGAGTTGTTGTGACAGGTCATCGTGAATGGGTTGATTGAAACGAACTCGCCAGCCCCGAGCGCCTTGTTGATGCCCCAGATATAGCGCTGTCCAACGCTCAATTGCTCGGCGCCGAGATAGGCCCAGTTGCCTGCAGCGAATGTCACCACAACCGCCGGCGCACCGCTGTCGTAGCAAAGCACGCCGTTCTGATCCCACAAGCGAAGACCGTAAGTCGACGTGCCCATCGACGCCCAAGCAGCCACAAAATACTGACCGCTCAGCGACTCATTGACTTTGGAGGCGTTCATCGCGAACCCCGTCCAATCACCAGGTCCGCCGGTGAACCACACAGAATACGGCACCTGGATCAATCCCGTCTGATCAGGACGAATGAACACCAGCGGCGGGTCTTGACTGGTGACGGCACGCGCAAACGTAGCGGTAGCCGTAGCCACCCCAGAATAAGATCCCTTCGTCAGCATGCACAGCCTGGGCGCCTCCGAATCGATCTGCACGAATGCGTTGTCGTTGATGCTTTGAAATCCAAAACTCATGTCGAAAACCTTATCGCGTAGGCTTTGGAGACGACCCGCGACTGGAGAGTTGAAGCGCTAGACGACGGGTTTTTCGGCAGAACGACCACCTGACCAATAGACGTCGTCACATAGGGGTAAGCACGTATGTTTCCCGACGAGTCGTTCTCGGATGGCTGCACGTCCTGTGCTCTGGTCGGGATGATCATGAACACACAATTAGCGGGATTGAATCCCGGAATGCTAAGCGTGTAGCTGGGCGTGGGACCGCTGAAATCGATCACGCCCTGCCATATCACTTGATAAGTAAAGCTGTTGGTGTCCATGGCGAGCTGACCGCTCTCATCAAAGACACGCAGTCCGAATAACGCCATTGATTACCCCAGATAGCCCAGGCGGACCCGCAGCACGTTGTTGGAGTCGTAGACGGAGACATTCAGTGAATTGATCACCAGCCGGCCCTGCCCTGGCACGATGCCGTTGATCTCCAGTGTTCCGTCTTTATTGAGAATCCATCCCTGCTGGCCAGCGATGTAATTGATTGAACTGATATAACTGCCAATCTTCGCGTTGGTGATCGTTCCGTCCTGGATGAACGCCGAGTTCATGAACACCTGGCCGCCCTGTACCGCAAACGGCACCGCAATGGCACCGCCAGCGATGGTGTTTACGATGGCGAACCGGTCCGCACTCACCAGAAACTGGCTCTGCAAACCGGCACCGGTGTTTTCGATTCCGAGCCCAATACCGGCCGCAACGTACTGACCGTTCGCCGTGACCTGCATCTTCACCGACCACATCGTCGACAACTTGCCGTCGGTGTTTGCAAAGGCGGTTGAGGTCTCCTGAATGGCAGCTGAGTTCTCGCCGACTTTCACGTTGACCTGAGTGATCGCCTGCGCAGTGGCTTCCTTATCGGTGGCGACAACTTGTCGAAGGTCCGTTACGTTCGCCGCGCTTTCCGCCACGGTCGCATCAAGCGTCGTGAGCTTTTGCGCAGTGGCGAGATTTTCGGAAGCCCTGACGCGGTCTTCGTTTGCGATCGCCGCGGTGCTGCTCCATCCCTTTAGTGCGTCGTCCATATCTCCCTTGCCGTCATCATCGCGGAATGATGCGCGCAGAGCGTCGAACGCAGTCGCCTGCGCCGTGACCACGCCATCGAGCTCAGTGATCTCGGTAGTGTTGGTCGCCACCTGCTGGGCAAGCCCATTGGCGGTTTCCACTGTCTGCCCTACGTCGAGCCAGTAAAGCGGGTTCGGCGGCGGCGTTTCGACCGGTACCGGGCCGGTGGCTTGATAGATCCGCTTGCCCTGCACCACCAGGTCGTACTCTTCATAGGTGGCTTCAGGGTCGTAGCCTTTCAGTCCGTCGAGCGCATCAATCTGCGCCTGCAATCCGGGGATCTTCTCGATTTCATCAAGCAGATCCTGACCGAGCTCCGTTTCGGTGATTTGACCGGCGATCATTTCCAGAATGGCAGCGGCGTCAGAACTGGATTGCCCCTGCACGCCAAGCCCAATCGGATACCAAGGCCCGATGTTGCCGATTTTGTCGACGATACGCCCCCAGAAATACAGGGTCACGCCGGCGCGCAGGCCGAGCATGGAGAAATCACTCTGCGGATAGGCCAGGTCTGTAAGCTTCGTTGCCGCTTCCAGCGAGGTCGTCGGACCGTACCAGATCTCTGTGCGCTGGCTGTCCTCAGCGCCAGCAGGGAAACCCCACTTCAGATAGATGCCGAACAGCAGTGGCGTGGCAGTCAGGTAGCTGAGCGCAGGTGGCAGCCCCTGCTTACCGCTGAGGTTGGTCAGGATCGAGTTGCGCCAAATCGACGAGATGTCGAAAGCGCTTACCGCGCGGACGCGGGCCACGTATGCGCCAGCGTATATGCCGACCACGTCCACGTTGGTCATGCCGGTGCGCTGCAGCTTGATCCAGTTGCCGCTGTCCTTGCGCCACTCCACGTCATAGCCGACTGCGCCATCCACGGCTGGCCAACTGATCGTCATGGTGGCCACGGCCAGCCCCTGGACAACCGACGACGTCGACGACAGCGAAACGCTCGCCGGTGCCGGCACAACGGTGATCGGAATCACGCTGATCGGTCGTTCTTCCAGGCGCGCGCCGGTGTCAATGAAAGCGAACTTGCTCGGCTCGAACTGTAGCGCGCTGATTTCATAGTCCCCCTCGGTAGTGCGCTTGGTGCGCAGCACCCGATACAGCGGGATCGCCAGGTCATTGGCATCAAGCGCCCATTGCAGTTGCGCCACCGGCGCCTGACTGTAGTTCGTGGTAACTGTTACCGCTCGACCGTTGACGCTTTGCACGGTGCGCCCTTCGGCGCGGCCGCCCGGCAGGTTGATGATCAGCCGATCACCTGCCTTGGCTTGTGTGTCGCGATCGAGGGTGATCACCCGGCCAGCCGCCACCGATATCCGGCCGCCCACTTCACGCCCCGCCAACAGCGAATCCGCCACAGGGATGATGTGCCCGGGCAGCGGGATCACACCTTCCATTCCGGTTTTGAAAGAGACGGTGCGGTCTTGGTTGTTGCTGAGGATCGCCCACTTGCCGCGGCGCTGGGCCTCGGATGCGCGGGTGCAGCCAATGGCGCTCAGTTCGGTCGGGCGGTCGCCGTAGCGGCGTTGCAGATCCAGGTCAGCGAACGGGATGACGTCAGTGTCGTAGTTGTTCGCCGGGTTGTCGTAGCTCACCAGCGCCCGGGTGTAACGCGTCTTCGCCGAGGCACTGCCATAGGAGAACTTGCCGTCGATGACGTTCGACCGGGTGAACACATAGTCGAAGTCCTGCGCGCGCGGCATGTCAGCCTGCATCACCAACTGGCCCTGCGCCCAGTACGTCATGCCCCGATAAATGGCCGAGATGTCGCGCAGCAGCGACCACGCATCGGCCTTGCCCTGCAGGTCCATATCGCAGAGGAAGCGTGGTTCCTGACCGCCCAACCCGTTCGGCACCATCTGGTCGCAATATTGGGCGATCCGGTACAGCTCCCATTTGTCGACCATGAATGATTTGATGCGCTTGCCCAGGCCGAAGCGGTCTTCGGTGCAAATGCCGTAGGTGATCCACGCCGGGTTATTCGTCCAAGCCGACTTCATCGAACCGTCCCACGTCCCGGTGTAGGTGCGCTGGATCGGGTCGTAATTGCTCGGCACCATCCAGCGGCGGGCCTTGCACTTCACGGTCACGGCCGGGATGTTGGTGAACTGCTCGGCGTCGAATTCGATGTAGAGCAGCGCGGTATTCGGATAACGAAGTTTGGCGTCGATCACTTCGGTGTAACCGGCCATCAGCATCGTGTCGGCGATCTTGTTGGTGTTCTGGTTTGGTGTCAGGCGGCGCACGCGGATCTGCCAGCCGGTAGTGGCGTCAGGCAGATCGATGCGGCGTGAGCGCTCGTAGCGCGTGGTGGTCTTACCGTCGACGGCGTCCACCAGCACCTGCTGATAGGCGCCGCCATCAGTGGCCACGTCGATCGCGTATTCGATCCGGTACCCGCCGACGTTGCCCTGGTCATCCGAGCGTTGCAGCGCAGGCCACGCCAAACGCATGCGCACGGCCGAAAGCTGGGTGTTGGTGATCGAGCGTACCCAGGGCGAATCGCTGCGCAGCTCAACGTTCAGCGACGTCTCGTTCTCCACCGACGGAATGCCCGGGATGTAGGATTGGTCCACCGAGCCTGCGCGCCAGTCCCACTTCACGTTCGGAAAGTTGTAGTTGCCGCTGGCATCGCGGATCGGCGTGTTGTCCAGGTAGATGTCGTAATCGGTCGGGACGCTGTCGAACTCACCCTCGCCCACGGCGATCAGCAGCTTGGCCAGGTTGGTCGAGCGCAGGCTGTCGCTGGCTTCGGTCGGCGACTTCGGCTTGCTGCTACCGCCCTTCTCGCCGTGGATATCGATATGTGCTGCTGCGCCCATGCTTTCCTCCAGGCATAAAAAAACCGCCTCTCGGGCGGCTGTCGTGCTGCTGTCTGCTTACACCTTGTCTTCGGCCATGATCGACGCCGAGATGATCATTCCACCCCACCGGCGTTCGCCGATGCAGATCGGTACCGGGTTGCCGCTGGCCGTTGTGTTCTTGGCGCTGCCGAAGGCATAGGACGGCGCGTTTTCTGGGGAGGCGCTTTGCGACAACCCTTTTGCTTGGGGGCTGAGCATTTGGATAACGCCGCCGGCGGTCGAGGCAATACCTGCGGCATACAGCGCGGATACCGCTGGCCCGGAAAACGCACCGAAAGGGTTGAAGTAAGCAAGAGCGATCAGTACGGCCCCAACCACTGTTTGCAGTACCCCGGCTCTCTTGCTGCCCGAGATCACCGGAACAATCTTCAAAACCCTCGTGCCGGATAAGCCGAGCTCGCTGAGTCCTGCGTTTTTACCGTTTCGATAAATAGCAAAGCGCATCCCAAGTCGATCAAGCCTTTTGATTTCCTCTTGGAATCCCGCAAGGATGACGCTGAGCGCTCTGAAGACCTCTGTCGCTTGGCCTGAATCCAGCAGCAAGTGATGGACTTCACCAAATTTGCTCGCGAGCTGCCTCGTTAGGAGAACCCGAGTTCTGGGTGTGTAATGCGCAACTGTGGCCGCCATGCTGTTCTCCGGGCAATAAAAAACCGCCCTTGGGCGGCTTGAAAAAATGGTCACTATCGAGAGCAATTTCTAACTACATCGGTAACGCTTGAGGATGGATCCTGCCAGGTTCGAAAGAAGTGGTAAGTAACTGCAGACCCGCTCGGAGTCGGTGTCACGTCAGCGACATGCCAAGGCGATTCTGGGTTCGGTGCGATCACCGAATATTTTTCACCGGAAGTCTGTAAAACCCCTCCTACGCTACCGCCGATCAACGAAGTGCCCTGCCAACCATCACGGATGCACTCAGCCACATGTTTCGCGGACTTATTTGAAGACACCTTCACGATGGGCGGATTATTCCGAATGTCGTTCGTGGTCGCACACCCCGCCAACAGCGCTACCGCCAGCGCTCCTACGATCAATTTCATGCAGGTCACTCCTGTGGGCAAGGATGCAAGATATCATCGGACTAGAAGAAGCGAACCAACTGGTTCGCTAGAGTCCCATCTCACCAGAACGGATGCGAGGTTCGCCGGAAATAATGAAAGACATTGATGAGGTGGCGGGTAAAGGATTCAACATTCCAAAACGTTATCTAGCAGCAGCGTATCTGCTCGTGACAGTAGTCCTTGCATCTGGAATCGGAATAAGCTTGTGGATGCGAGATTGGATGTGGTTGGCGAGGTTTGGCGCGTTTCTCGTTTTCTTGGCAATGATTTCTGAAGTCACTGGTATTCTTGATCAATACGTCAAGAAAGTAATGAGCCTAGTCCAAGTTGTCACAGTCGAAGTAGTGTTGATGCAGGTAAAAAGGAAGCCTCATCTGTATGGTATAAATCCCAAAACAAGCGAACAGCACATCATCGAAATTTCAGAACAAGAGCACAAGCGTCGCTTAACCCTCACAAATGATGTGATCCAACGCATCCTATCTAAAAAAATTAAGAAGCATGCGTTCTTCGTAGCATCAGTAGGGACGATGCTTTGGGCCTTTGCCGATCTCCTGAACAAATTATAGTCAACGGAGACCCGCGTGTCGGAACAGAATCTAACCCTCAAATGCCTAGGCCACACCAAACGTGACGACGGCTTAATTGGCCGGTACCGCTTGGAAGTGACCGATACACGGAGCGGCAGGATGGCGACAGTTTTTGTCGAGCCCAAGCAATTGGCCTCAGCTCGAAGCATGAAAACAATCCTGCTTGACCGAAGCATGTTTTACTCGGTTACTCAGAAGGCGCACGACCATATGCTTCTCGAAATGTTTGCCCACGCAAATGGCCCAGCTGAGATCGAAGAATCTCGCTGAGTCGAAGGGCGCGCATCCCGCGTCCATGCCTGCGGGAAAGAATGCAGGCGGGGCGGACGGACATAAAAAAGCCCAGCAACGAGCTGGGCTTTACTCATCTAAAGATTGCCCAGAGAACAGCGGCGATTATCAGCCATGTGACGATATGTGCCCACATAGGTGTAGGCGCGGTTTTAGTAACGCCACTCTTCGCTCCGCCAAACAGCTTGGATGAAGAAAGCCCCGTTCCCGGAAGGCTGCTCGTTACTTTCGTCCCGCGCTTGCTCAGATTCACCGTCGCGCCTTTTCCGCCTATCGATGCGCTGAGGCCGCTCTTGCTGACATTGAGGCGAATACCTGGGGCGATTTTGAAGCTTTTCCGGATGCGAAAGGCCATGGCTCAACTCCTTGAGAAAGCGAAAAGCCATCATAAACCGATCTGGATTCTCGCCAAGCTGTGCGCCCATCCAGCGTGGATGAAATCCCAGTGGAAAGATTGGATCCGCTCGTAGTAGCGTTGTGCCCGCATCAAACAGCTAAAAAACAGGAAGCGCATCGAAATGAGAGTTAAGAACAATCTGCTATTTCCAATTGTAAACTACATCAAAAGTTACAAGGGCTTCCAAAGTGAATGCCTCCTCCAGTACGGCACGCAATATGTTGTAAACGGCGTAGTAATCGACATTCACTTTTCTACAAAAAACAAACCCACATTTAGCCTTGATTTAAAGAGTCAACCTTCAGATCCCGTTTTTGTGCAGCTTTTTGAGCATTACATCAACGTGATCAGCGAGCCGGCTGATCAAAACGTAGTTTAAGGACAAGGGAGTTAACGCACCCAGTCCTTTGCCTGCAAGCCCAAGGACTGGGATTGCGCCAATTCCGGCGCGGTAATGACCTGGAGGTCAAAATGAGTGATGAGGACACGTTTTCGCCATATGAACGCCATGACGCCGCAATTATAGGATTGACTCAGGTGGTCAAGGTTTTAGCAGCTGCCTTGTGCAACAACGCCACCCTTCGAGATTTCGTAGAGGCTGAATTGAAAGGTGCTTTAGCCGATGACGCCCCAAAAGGCGTTGCGGCAGCCAAACTGCACCTCTACAGAGCCCCCATCAGCGGCGCACTTAAGGCAATCGAAAGCGTGAATGCCAAACCACAGTCCTAAGGGCTTCAGCCAGCACACGTTCGCCTTCGCGCTCGTCGGAGGCGAATCCATCTGCAGGCCCTGTGTCGCATAATCCTGTCCTTGCCGAGCTTTCATGCGTGATTAAAGCTGTTTCGATAGGATCCGGCATAGGCCAGTCGGAGCGCCCAACGATGCACTGGTCTTCATTAGCGCTATCGACGCTGATGGAATCGCCTCGGTCTTCATTTTTAACTTCCATACATCAATCTCCTGTCCTGCGGTGTTATGCAGCCGGTTGTGCATCTTTGTGTCTGAGAATCAGGCGTGTTCGGTCGAGCCATGACCCGCCGAAGACAATGACCTCTGACGGCCTGCCATACAGGTGATGCAGCAGGAACGGCCCGGGGCCGAACGTGGCGGCATCCTCGCCAGGCAATGACGGATCGGCGCCAAGGAATACCCCAGCGTGGTTCGGGTAAACGGTGCGCCCAACCTCCATCACGATCATGTCGCCGCGCTGCGGCTGGTCAACACGGTAGAAGCCGGCAGCCACGTAGTTCGCCTCGTACAGGCTGATGTTGTCCTTGCTCTCCCACCAGCCATCGGCACGCTTGAAGATCTCGAACTCCAGCCCCCACTCGCGCTTGTACCAATCAGCGCAGACCTGCCAGCAGTCCCAAGCCCCGTGCACGAATGGGCGTTTCAGCAGCGGCACATCACCAGTCGGGACGATGGTCCGCAGATCCCCTTCTGGCCAGCTAAGGATGTGCCAGGGCATGGCCGTCGCCTCGCAGATGGCGAGGTCGCGCGGTGACGGCCTGCTGGTGGCGTCCGGATGTGAATGAACAACCCCGATCACTTCGCCGATATCTTCGGCCGCGGCGTATTCCTCGGGATCGATCCGGAACTCTTCGTTTGGCTCAGTCGAGACATTGGTGCAGGGGAAGTATTGTTGCTTGCGCCCAATCGCCAGCAGCAGCCCGCAGCACTCTTTCGGGTACTCGGCCGCCGCGTGCGCCTGGATCGCGTTCAAGATGTGCTTTCGCATGTCAGCTCCGTGCGATCAGGGAAACGGCCGGGAAGCCACCGAACGGCAGCGGGTTGCCTTCGCCGAACCGCGGGATGCAACCCTTGCCCAGCGTGGCGTCGCATTGGTCGAGTTCGGGATTGTCGGTGATGACACCGTCCTTTGTGACGTACGGGCCCGTGTAGCCGCAGTTCGGCCCGCGATACCCACC
The DNA here is from genome assembly GCF_055484735.1 of Pseudomonas sp. 15C. NCBI lineage: Bacteria > Pseudomonadati > Pseudomonadota > Gammaproteobacteria > Pseudomonadales > Pseudomonadaceae > Pseudomonas > Pseudomonas sp. 15C. Next base: position 23,084 of record NZ_JBUDGD010000010.1, read on the forward strand.
GGTGAGGCACCAGTGGCAAAGCGTCGTGGCTTGTCGGCCGATTGACTCATTGCCTACGTCGCCGGGACTCGCCAACTCCCAGCTGACCGTTTCGCCGTCCTCGTTCGTTTTCTGGTCGATGTACCAGACCTCGATCGCCTCTTGGGTTGGGTCTGCCGTGGGGTTGCCAGCGGGGAAGTTCGCTGCGTCGAGGTAGCTGCCGAGCGTGTGACGCATCGTCAGCTTAAATTCGAGCAGGTCTTCGAACGCCAGACAAAGCGCGGTGATGCGCCCGTTGACGTTGCCCACCGACAACGTCGGCCGGACCGCCGTGCCGTCGCCGTTCGCCTCGATGCCGTCGATCTGCATCGGCCAGGCGCTGTACTCGTTGCCCTGCCAGTAGATAGCCTTCGCCGGCAACTGGTCGGCATCGGCGCCGGCGGCAATCAAGTCTGCCGGTGTGTGCGGTATCGCGTGCCCGTGGAAGCGCAGAACGTCCGCACCGTAATCCGTGCCGTCCAATTCAAAGAGCAGCACTTCGCTGCCGGGCTCAAGCACCTGGATGTCACTGATCAGCGGCATGGTTGCCCCTTATGGTTGGAATGCCCGCTCGAACGTGGCGGTGAGTTTGAAGACCCCGCCGCCCATTGGTGTGGGAGCGGGATTTTTGCAGGTGAACAGCCCGAGCTCGCCGAGCGGGGTTGTCCACAGAAACGCCTTCGCGCCGGCGTGCCGGTCAAGGAACTCCATTATCTCCAGCACCTTGGCCTTTCGACCGGAGCAGGTGATCGGATAGGAGTCCTCCTTGTTGTTCGGGCCGTCGCCAACGTTCTGCGCGTAGCCGCCGCCGAACTTAGAGGTGCGCACTCGATAGGTGATTTCGGGTGTCTCACCGCGCTCGGTTGGCCAGGTGAATTTCTCGATGGCCATCAGGCCCTCCCATTGGCATTTCGAAAGCTGGTGCCGCCCGCTCGCCAAGAGTCAGCGACGGCTTTCTCGGCCACGGCCTGCATTTGCGATTGAAGGTTTTTCGATAGTGCTTGCTGGTCGATCTGCATGCCTTCAGACCCACGGTCCTCAGTTACCACCGTGACCGGCGCGCTGATGCTGATCGTTGTCCCAGAACCGCCACCAGCAGCAAGAACGCCGAGCTTGCCGCTGGAAGTTCTGGTCAAAGGCATGATCGCCTCCGGACCTGCCTCGCCCATGACACCCGCCCTGCCGCCGGCCATCCCGAAAGCTGTCGGCGTGCTGACGATGTTGTTGGTGAAGGCGCCGCCGTTGGCAAACATCTGCAGACCCGACGACCAGGCACCGCCCAGCGCCTGAGGAAAGTAGCTACCGGAGTACCCCGCCGAAGAAGCGCCGAGGTTCGACGACGCCGCACCGGCAGACCCAGCAGCCAATCCATTGCCGCCCCCACCGCCAGTGAAGTAGCTGGTAGCCGCACCAACGAGACTGCTCAGCAGCGCCGAACTGGCCTGACGGGTCGCGATCCGCGCCATGTCCGCCAGAATCGACTTGGTGAAATCAGCAAACGACAGCTTCCCGGTCATGGCGAAGTTGACGACTGCGTCCTCCATCGAGCTGAAGGCGTTACCGAACAGGGTTTTCGTCTGGCCGGCGATGTTGCTCGCCGAGTCCAGGTAATTGGCCCAAGCCGACGTTGCGCCCTTGGTCCAGTCCCCTTGAGCCTTCTCAACATCGGCGTAGTTCTGCCGGATCTGATCTGTTGCGGCCTTGTTCGCATCTGCGAGCGCCTGCGACTTCCGAGCGAATTCCTCTTCCGACATGTTGCGGGACGGGTCAGACCGTTGGTTTTCCAGTTCCAACGCTTGCTGAGCAAACCGGTCTTGCTGGCTGTTCAGTTCGCCGTTTAGGGCGTTCTGCAGATCACCCTGGCCAACGCCAACTACCGCACGCTGCCCTGCCAGTTCCAATACCCGTTGCTGTTGGCTCAAAGCCTGAACGTAGGAGGAAATAGCTCGTTCCTGTTTCGCCAACCTTCCGGTTTCGCTGGTAGCGAGCACTTCGAGCTGGCTATCAGCTTCCTTTTGGGCCTTGACCATGCCGGCGCGAGCATCGGCGATCTTCTGGTCCAGCTGGACGCTTTGCGCGACAGAGGTGGTCTTTTTGGCTTTCGCGGCTTCCAGCGCAGCAATCTCAGCCTCGTAGGCTGCGGTCACTTCGTCGCGCTCGTTACCGATGATCGCTTCGCGCTTCAGGGCGTAGTCGGCTTGGGAAACGAGCCCAGCCTTCTGCGCTGCTTCCAATTCCTTTTGAGCGTTTTTGTATTCGGCGCTGATGGCTGCCAGGTTGTTCTTTGCATCGTTGAAACTGGTCAGATCTACCTGCGAGCCGGCCGCTTTCGAATCCTTGAACTGGTCGTTGATGTTCGCCAGGTTCTTGTCGATCGCGGCCTGATTCAGGCGCGGGTCGTTGGGTGCGACCTTGCGGATATCTTCGAGCTGCCGCTTGTACTCCTTGATCGCGTCGGTGCGTTTTTGCTCATTCGTCCACGCCGACTTGGTGAGAGCGTCGACCTTCGCCATCGACGAGACGGCATCGCCTTGGGCCTTCGCCTGCTCACCCTGCCACCTGGCGATATCGGCTTCTGCGGCCTGCTGGTCCTCCAGCATGTTGAGCCGATTTTGGTAGAGGCCGATCATCTCCTGCTTGTTCTGGAACAGGCCTACGTCGCCCGCCTGAGCGCCCGCCAAGTCACGGCGGGCTTGCTCGATATCAGCACCGATATCGCTGCGCCCGATATTCTTCAATCCATCAGCAGCCCGAGCGACTGCGTTGTATCCCTTCTCCCAAAAGCTTAGATTCTCGAGGATCCGCGGCGTGCGCTCGTTGATTGCATCGGCAAACGACTCAGTAGCCAGCTTCACGGCACCTGCATGGTCGCCCTGCTTCTCCAGTGCGGTGATCTGCGAGTAAACCGACGCAGTAAGGTAGTGATACTGCTCATTCAGCGCGGCAGACGCCTTCACCGGGTCGTCTGCGAGCTTGGAGAACTCGGCGACAGTCTCGCTAACGGCCTTGCCGGTTGCCTCCTGCATCGAAACGGCGGCCTGCGTGATGCCGGTGAAACTCTCGCCTGCGATCTTGCCGTTGCCCGCCAGCAGCGCCAGAACTTCAGCCGCTTGGCCGGTGGTGCCAACTGTGGCGCTAACCTGACGAGCCATGTCGCCAAGCTGTCCAGCACTCACACCGGCGTAATTGCCGGTCAGGATCAGCGATTTGTTGTAGCTGTCTTGCTCCTCGCTCCCCTTGTAGAAAGCGTATGCCAATCCACCCACCGCGGCAGTGGCCAGCGCCAGCGGGCCGAGAATCGCCAGCAAGCCCGCCGCGCCCTCACCCGCCCCGGCGCCCAACTGAGCAACAGCACGAACGCCGCTTCCCCAGTCGCCCGACGACAGCGCATTCCCGAGCTGCACCACGTTTTCCTGCGCCTGGCGCGAGCCGAGCCGCAACTTTTCGAAGCCGGTCGCAGTTTTATTGAGCTTGTCGTAGTCCTTGTCGATCTTGCCCAGAGCGGTGTTGTACTCGTCCTGGCTGATCCGGCCGGCATCCAAGTGTTTGCCCAGTTGCTCGACCTGCGTATCCAGCTTCGCCAGCGCGGCGCGGGCCGGGTCAATGGCGCCCAACAGGCTGTTCAGTGCCTTCTGCTCATCCATTGTCGACTTGGCCAGCGCCACCTGCTGCTTATCGAGCTGCGCAGAAATCTTGGCGGCCTCAGCCTCGCCATAGGCGCCGCTCTTGGTCAGCTTCGCCAATGCTTCCCGCTGTTTTGCGAGATCCTGCGTGGTCTTGGCGTTGGTAGAGAGCGATTTCTCCAGCGCCTGCATTTCGTTCATCAACGAAACGGCGGACTGCTCGGCGCGGCCGCCGGCCTTCGCCATTTCATCCAGGCTGGTTTTGGCCTGAATAGCGTCGGCCGAGTCGATCTTGACGCCGAGTTCTGCAATGTTCATCGACTCACCTTGAATAGATGCCCGCATTTACGGGCTGTTTTCCCTTTCCTCTGCCATGACGCGCAGGGCTTCGCCTTCCAGCACCTGAAGGTCAGGGAAGATTTCAGCGAGTTTCTTTTTCTTGATGCCGAGGAAACCGGCCACGTCGCGGATGCTGCTGTAGTCGAGACCGATAGCGCCGCCGGTGCCTGCACGCCATTGAGTGGACATCCTGTTGAACAGGAGGAAGGCTGGCCATAGGCACGGCCAAACTTCGAATTCCTCTTCAATGTCCTCGGCGTCCAACCCGAATGCGGCAAGTTGCTCCGCATTCGGAGGGGGCTCATACATGGCGCGGGCGGCGCGAATCAGTTTCCCGTGCGGGCCTTGGCGTAGGCCGCTTGGTAGGCATTAACCACGGCCTCGGTTGCACCGTGGCAAGACGTCACCAGCGCCTTAATGCCCTCGTCGTCGAACTTGTCATCGAACTCCCAGCCGACAACCAGATCCTTGATCTGCTGCACTTGGTTTTCGGTGTCGACCGCAACGATCTGCGACATCGTAGGCTTGTCGCCGAACTGATCGAGACTTTGCTTTTGTCGCTGATTCCATCCATCGAACAGCGCGGCAAGTTCGATGCGGTCTCGATATTTGAAAGTGAATCCCACCTTCACCGGGTCTTGGCCAACTACCGGGACCATCACCGCACCGGCGAAAGTTGGCGCTTGCGCAATCTTGAACTTCGCCATGATCAGGCCCCGCCGCCAGCAGCAACCGGCGCGCGATACGCGGTGATTTCAGCGTTGATGGTGAAGCCAAAGGAAACGGCCGCACCTTCGTTGCGCACCAGCGTTGGGGTCTTGTTGAAGGATGCATAGCCTGCGTAGTAGATCGTTTTGCCGTTGGGCAGCGACATACGCAAGATTCGCACTTCCTTCTCCCGATCGGCCTTATCCAGCTCTTCGTACCAGGCCAGGCTGTCATCGTCAGCCAGTTGGAAAGCGAACGCCTGGGCATTTTTGGTGGTCGGGATCTGCTTGTCACGGCGCGCTTCGAGCGGCGCGTAAGTCCAGTATTGCTGCTCGCCGCCGGACATGGAGTTGCCGATAACCTGGTTGACGGCTACCCAGCCGGTCACTTTCTTGGCGGTACCGCCGCTGATTCCATCGGGAAAGAAAGCCGCGTTGGACGTGTCGATGCCTTCGAGGGTGAATGCGCCCGCCGCCGCGTTGGCTACACGCACGGCGCGCTCGTTGATGTCCTCCCAGCCGGAGGTGATCAGAAGGATATCGCCATTGGCAAAGCCGTTCGCGGCGCTGGTAGCGACCCCCGGATTCGCGTTGCTGATTGCCGAAATAATCTTGGCGGCGGCGAATCCGCTGGAAATTGAAAGCGTCGCCCCGTTGGGGAAGTAAACAGACATGGGTTTTCCTCTTTGCAGAAATGACAAAACCCGCGTAGTGGCGGGTTCAGGATTTGCCCAACGGGCGGGTTATGGCGTGGTGTCGGACCGATATGAGAACGACAGCGGGACGGTGTAGGTTGAATCGCCTGTGATGCCTGGGCCGACGTCTACAGGTGTCATGGGCGTAACTACGAAACCATTTTTTTCGTCACGCACATAAAGTGGAAATAACGCGATGATCTCGGCCGCAATGGGGTTGGCTTTTGCTTTACCTGTGCCTGCCGGGCAAATAATGCTGACCTGGAACACGCCGGTATACAGCCGGTGCTCTCCGCCGAGCGTGTTGCTGGCCGTATCGCCCGGGATGGTGAACGCACGCAGATAGGTCTCGCCTGCCGCCGGGGCGTAAGCCATGTTCTCAAAAACGATCTTTAGCTTCTCCGACCTGACATTGTTCCAGGCGATCAGCTTTGCCTCGTAGATCGAGGCGATGATGGCGTGACTCATACCTGGTTGTTCCTGATAGCCTCCAACACGATTTGCTGGAAGCGAGCCACGGTTACCCGAACCATGCCGCCGGGGGCCTGGGTGGAATGGCCGAACTCCAGTGGAATCGCGTAGGGCAAGTTGTTGATGATGTAAGCCATCTGGCCGGCGGTGAAGTCGCTCATTGCGGCGACCAGCGCGGCAGTGGTTTCGGCGCCGCTTGGGTCCACCTCGTCAAAGGTGACGTTCTCGACTACGCCGAGCGAGATGTGCCAGTTCGCACGGAACCGGCCGCCGACGTAGCCTTCTGGCGCTTTGATGTCCATGCCGTCGTTGAGCTTGCGGCTTTTCTTGAGCCTGCCGCCCTTGGTCAGGTTGGCCGGGTCGCTGCGCAGCGCAGTGTTGTGTTCGTCGACAGCCTTGTTGTACTCGGTCGCCACTGCGTTCTGCGCCCAGATCTCCGGGTTACCCACGGGAGACATGCGGATCAGGCTGCTGCCGACTTCGATGATGATCTCGCGCACACTGGCATCGATCGCTTCGCTGGTCTGCGCCGCGAACTCGGCCAGGCTCAGGGCGAAGCTGCCGGATTGAGTCGCCATGTCATTTCCTCAGCTGTGCCGTCCACGTTGCATCAGCAGGATCGGCGGACACGTCCATCACCCGCAGCCCGTTAACGATATCGCCGATGGCTGGGGCAGCCGGTACCGCCGTCGGAACACCGGCCTCAGACACGAACAGTTCGTTCTGCAGCACCAGCAACTTCTTGTCAGTGGTCTGGATTAGGGAGCCGTCGATTTCCTTGGACAGGTAGCTGCCCAAGACGCCGCGCCCCATGTAAGTGATGGTGATCTCCGGCGTCTCGCCGCCCAATTCGGGGTCATACTCACCGGGAACCTTGCGTACGCCCTCCACTGACTTTACCGCGTCGGCTAGGCCGTCGGGATCGTCGAACGCCTCAGCCATTTCAGCCTGAATCTCATCGCGCATACCCATGATCAGATCCTTTTCAGCATCATCACGCCGGAGCGCTTGATCCAAGGCTCCAGCAGCGCCAGCGCGAAGTTCACACCCGCCGACTGATCAGTAGATCCGGCCACGTAGGTCTTGCTCACAGACGTGCCGGACTGAGCCGAAACCGTCTTGCTCTGCACTTCCTTCTGAGTTGCCGCGTACAACTTGCCCGCCGCCGCCTCTTTGGCGACCTGGGCGCCGGCTGTTTTGATCTCGATCGGGACCGGATCTGGAACAACCCGCTTGATCTTGGCCGTGAGCCAGGCGTTGGCCATGGTCACAGCAAGGACCGGATCACCGGCGCCGGCCCAGCCAGGACCCAGCGAAGCGTCAACATCGGCAACGGTGATGAAGTCGGTCATGTGCTTGTCCTTATTCCGCTGGCACCAGGGCCAGCAGGTCTTCTTTCTTGGCGGTTTGGTCGAAGGTGATGCCCTTCGCCGTCAGCCAGTCTTTCAGCTCCGGCACCTTCATTTTCAGAGGGTCGGTTTCGGCACTTTCTGGCGCTTTGTCGTCCGAAACTTTGATGCCGGCCGCTTCGTATGCATCGTAAATTTCAGGCGCGTCACCCTCGATGACCACCTCAGTGGCAGTGCCAATGACGCCGAAGAATTCGCTCAGCAGGCGGTAGCAAACGCCGCGCTCTTTGCCGGGTTTGTCCGTGTAGATAACTTTCATGAGTCACCTCAATGCAGCCCGGCGCCCTTGCGGACGCCAGGGTAAGTGGAGGCCGGATTACGGCGTGGTGGTACCGCTGATGACGGCGGCGAATGGGACCTGCTTGCGGCTGAACACGCGCTCCCAGTTCGCAGCAGCGGCATACTGGGTCGCGGTCGGGCTGAGGTTCTGAGCTTCGGAGCCTTTCCAGCTGAAGCCGGCAGGCTGGAGGATGTACGTCTTCCGCTCCCACAGCACCTCTGCGCCACCGCCGTTACCGCCGCCCGGTTTGCGCTCGATCTCCACTGGCACCTTCGGCGCGCCTTCGCCGTAGCCGAACGCGCCTTGGCCGAAGAATACCGACAGGTACTTGCCAGCGCCGTAAACCAAGCCATCGTCCATGAACACCGGCTTACCCAGGTAGGTGGCCAGGATGATCTTGCCGTCGGAGTCGCGCAGATACTCGATGAGGTCCTGCTTGACCATCTGGTTCATCACCACCGAGTGCACGCCGATCGCGCCGAACTGATCGGCCGCATCGCCAGCGGTGAATGCGGCATCCTGAAACGCGTTCGCGCTGATGCCCGCGCCTGCGTCGATCACCATGTCACCGCCGTTGTTGGCAATGTTCGAGGCGATGATGCCGCGCGCTGCACCGAGAGCGTAACGCTGCCACTGGCGAGTCCAGTAGGTGCCGAAGCGGTTGCGGATTTGCTGCTGGGGCTCGCTGTTCGCCAGTTCGGCGGTCAGGTCGGCTACGCCATAGCCTTTGTTGAGGTACAGGACGCGAGCACGCATGCTGTCCTGAGTAACCTTGCCGACTTCGCCCTGGTCGTTCGGGTCATCGTTGCTGATGTTCGGGGCTTCATCAGCATTGAGATCCTGCCAGTAGCTGATCTCGGCGGTGCCTTGGCTGCCAGAAGCGATTGCATCCAGTACAGGCGACCGAGTCACGATGCCCGACTCGTAGACAGCGGTTTTTTCCGGGCTATTTACCGGCTCCAGCGAGGCGTAGTAGTCACCGACGAAAATGTCGGTCAGTTGGGTAGTTGCCATGAATTAGGTTCCTTTGGTGGCCTGGATTCTCTTGAACAGCTCGGGGTTGTCACGGGCGATCGCAGCGCGCTCGGTTTCCGTGTACTCGCCCCATTTTTTCGTGGCCTTGCCACCTTGATCACCGGTCGGACCGGCACCCTGAGCCCTTGGCCATAGGTGTGTTGCTGTTTCACGCAGCGATTCCGCCCATTCGAGCGGCGACAGCGGGGTTTTCCCGTCCTTCCCGTAAACGACCTCGCCGTCACGGTCGGTGGCAATCGCCTCGCCGTCTTCACTGAGTTTGAAAGTGCCCCGGGCGCGCAAGATGATGTCTTCGGCAGCCTCAGGGAGCGCGCCGGCCTTGATGGCAGCAGCGCGGATGGAGTCGGCCAGCACCTTGTCGCTGTACTTGGCAGCGAACTGCTCGGCCTTGTCAGCGCGGGCCTTCTCGGCGGCCAGCTTGGTGTCGTAGTCGGTGCGCAGGCGCTCGGTACGGCGAGTAATGACCTCGTCCAACTTGCCCTCGGCAATCAGCTTGGTCTCTTCGTCCTGGCCAACTTTGGTCAGCAGCCCTTTCACCGCGGAGATATCCAAACCTTCGAACTGCGACTTGAAACCGTCCAGCTCAGTTTTGGTAGTCCGGAGCGAGCCAAGCAGCTCGGTGTTTTTGTTCTTGAGGCCCAAGGTTGCAGCCTCAACAGCTGCAGCAATAGCGGTCTGAACTGCCGGGTCTTCAAGATCAATCTGGTTTTCGTCTGCCACTTGGTGCACCCCTTGGGTTTGGTCGGCCCGCTTTGCAGGCATAAAAAAACCCCGGCATGGCCGAGGTTCGTTTTTTGATATAAGCGATCTAGGAAGTAGATCGATTTTTTCTATTCTGGAGACTTCCGGTTGTTAGAGCTCGCGACGTCGAACAGTTTTTTTAGCTCGGCAAGATCGTTTTTAGCCCTTGCAATCTCGTAGAGCCGGTCGTTGCGCATTTCCTCTGCAATCAGCGCGAACAGCTTGGGAACAAGCCCGTTCGGAAGCTGATGCTCGTCGTCGCAGTGTCCGCTGCGAATTAACAATTTCGCCTCTCCTTCCGAAGCAGCTTTCAGAGAGTCGAAGAACGCTTCGTTTATCCCAAAATCATGATCATTTGGAGTGATTCCCTTGTCACCAAGCTCTTTGACGACAGGATCAGCAATACAGTGAGCGAGTGAAGCAAAATCACGTTCACTCATCTCCACGAGATTCAGAACATCTCCTCTCTCGAGCTTTTGAGGCAGCGATTTACCGGCTGGCAGCCATGCTGAAAGATCTAACGAACGAGATAGCCCATCGTATTTGAGTTCAGAACTTAGGACGGTGAATGGCACGAGTCCTTCAGATAGCACTCGTACAGACCAAGAATTACTTTCCTGTTCTTGATACACCTTAGCGCGTGGCCGCTCCTTCTCAGCCTGTTTCGACGATTGAGAAAGAGCTACCCACACTGCTGCGAATGTGCCAGCTGCTGCCAACCAATCACCCAAGCTGCCTAAATTGGGAACAAAACGAACTGTTGATTGAGGGTTCAAATTGATACCGGCAACCAATCCTAAGAGGGCGAAAAGCGCACCTCCGATACAAAACCCTGTCACCGTCTTCCAATGCATATAGCCTCCATTTGATGGCGGCCTTTATACCAAATAACACAATCAAAACGCCATCACGTTACACGACGAGCTTCAACCCTCGCATGGTCAGGTAATCGGCAAAGTGAGTTCTACTTGGCGCGTATGGAGGAGGACGCATGCGCAGACCAGGCGTATCGCGGTTGAGGCGCGTTCGCCGGCCATTCGGCTCAGTGCAATGCGTCGGCTCTTCAATCGTGAATCGCTGCTCGGCAGCGTATAGCTCGACCGCCAGCCGTACTTGGCCCCATTCGAGTTCAAAGGGCACGAATGTCTCGGAGAGCGTCTGGTATTCGATCTTGCAGTCACGCCGCGGCCAGGCCATAGCCTGGTCGGGATTGGCCTTTCGACCCTTCCACTGTCGACCGTTGATGTCGGCCGCGGCGCGCAGCAGCAGTTCGACCTGCTCGGCCTCTGCCTCAGGTATCCGGAACCCGTAGTAGTCGCGGTAGAAGGTCAGCTTCTCCAGCGGCACGAAGCTATTTGCGTCCGGTCTGCCCTTTCCGTCTTCAACAATGATATGCATCGGCTTTCTCAACCCGGTGAAGCGCCGAGTGTAACGCCTGCACGGATGAACATGTCCGGCTCAGCGGCTTTCAGTTGCGGCAGCGTCAGCGGTTTGAACGACTTGTCGAGCTGCAGCTTGGCAAATTTCTCCGGAGTCAGCCCTCCATCACGGAACAACTTGGCCCGCACCGGGCCGAGCGCATGATCTTGGAAACTCGCCGGCTGCGTTGCCAGCCATTCGTAATAGTTCAGGCTCGCATCTACCTGTGCTCCGCCGTTTTCGCCTACCGCAGCGCGCGTAGCGTCCTTGGCGAACATCTCGGAAAGGCGGGTTGTCGGCACCGTGGTTGACCGGCAGTTAATGTGCGCCGGCGGCAGCGGCCCTTTGCCCAGGTCGAAGCGCATGCCATCCAAGCCCTTGCACTGCTGCGAAGTCTTGCGGTCGAGCGTCGAAACCCAGCGATAGCCGAGCACAACGTCGCTGTTGGCTTTCAGCGTCTCCATTCGCGACGTCGTGGCCACGTGCTGGATTGCCGTCTGCACCACGGCAGCAGCGTTGCGATTGCTCACCGCGAGGACGCCGTCCGTGAAGTTCTGTGCCGCGGTGCCGCGAATCGCCTGAATGATCTGGGCGTTCGTTTGACCCTGGCCGAAACCAAGCCTGATGGTGTTCGTCACGCGCATCGTCTCCGTGCGCGTCCAGCCACTGACGAAACTCTTGAGCAGCTTGCCGCCGTCGATGCCTTTCACCTGTAGCGGATAGGAAAACACCGCCGCGCGGATCACTGTGTTGCTCGGCACCACCGCATCGATGGAAAGCGCATTGCTCAGGCTGTTGGCCTCGAAGGTCGACTCGTACAGTGCAATGTCGACCAGATCGGCCTGTATCAGATCGCCGTAGGCCTTGTAGATCTCGAGTAGTTTGCCGTCCACTCGGGCCAGAAATTGTTCAAAACGGTCCCGGCTGTAGGTGGTCAACTCCTTGCGCGTCAACTGCACCCGCACAAGCGTATCTATCTGGCGAAGGTACTTCTCGAACTTCTTGACCTCGCCGGCCTTAAGCCGCTCCAGCATTACCGAGTGGCGCGTCGTCTGCTCCAGCAGTTGGCTGTCCGCCTGCGCCAGGTTTGTCGATGGCATCGTCTTTATCCAGGTTGATGCCGGCCGACTCGCGCTCATCGCTGATCAGGTCGGCTTCGTCTTCGTATGGGCGTTCCGGCAACTTGCCGGTGGTGAGGTACTGCCAGTAGGTGTCGGCGCTGATCGTGCCGGCCATCACGCCCTTGAGCAGCTCAGCAAGCACCTGGGCATCGACCACAGGGGTCACAAGTTCAGGGCTCACCTTGAACTTGACCTGCTTGGGGTCGTAACCCTTCCACTCAGCTGCGTACCGCAACCCCTGCTCCACTGCCTCCGCCACCGTGACGACAATGCTGTGCAAAGTGGCGTGCTGGTCGTTCTGACGCGTTTTGCGCGCCTCGCCCGATTCTGTGCCGCCTATGTCCATGACCTTGGCACCCGCTTCAAGCGCGGCGTTCTTCTGGTCGTCCATTGCCCTGCGGACTGCTTCAATGCCGGCACCTTGGAACTCCAGGTAACCGCACTCGCCATTCGGGCCCAGATCCCAAGCAGCAGATGGCCCGGTCACGCTCAGCTCCACCGAGTCATCGAGGCCAGATACCCAAGGTTGCGGGTGGCTGGTTTGGTGTAACGCAGTGAAGTAGTCAGCGCTCAGTTGATAGGACTTCAGCGCGGCGCGCGACATTGTGAGCAGCGGCACTTCGTCCACTTCCGGCGAGTTGTCGGTCGAGCCGCAATAGATCACCGGCAGGTATGACAGGCCTTTGACCAGTCGGTTGTCGGTGCCAGTGGTGCCCAAGGGTTTCTCCTCCTCGACGATCTGACCACCTTCGTTCCGCACAGCGGTGTAACAGGTCTCGCCTTGCATGAAGAACTCACGGAACACCGTGTCGCATTCATGGCTGTAGCGGTCGCCGCCCTTCTTGCGGAACTCCCGGAAAACCGAAAGGACTAGATCTTGCCGGCCACCTTGATCAGCGGTGTCCCAGTTGATGGCGTTACGCGTGGCGTATGTCGAGAAGTACGGTTCGCCGCGCTCATCGATGTTCACCACCAGCGGGACGCGGCCGTGTGAAATAGCTTGGCGCACCATTCGGAAGAACAGCTGCTTCAGGCCGAAGCCGTCAGAAGTGGCATTGTCCTCGATCCCCTTCAGGCCGGCGGGCAGCTCAATCTCCGGGATAAGTCGGGAAACCAGCCCCATCATTGACCGCAGCGAATCGCGCACCCAATGCTCGTACTGAGCGCGGTTCGTGTAGTTCTCGTAGAGATACTTGTTGCCCGCACCGTCGAGCTTCTCAGCTTCGACCATGCCGCTCGGCTTGGGAAGGTTGCGCTCGTTACGCTTGACGGCGCATTCACCCTCGAGCGCGTCGTCCATCATTTCCCACTCGGCGATGTGCGCGTCGTAGTCAGGGTTTGTCGATTGCACTGGCATCAGGCCAAGCCTCCAATTCGGCGTGTTCCGCCTGTGCGTGTTTTGATCGGGTACCGCTTGGCAATGAAGTAGCCAGGGGCATCCACCAGGTGGTCGTAGCCGGCCTTCTTATCGGGCTCGCCCTTGTCGGTGTAAATCTGGCGCTCCAGGCACTGCGTGTATTTCGGACACTGGTCGACGTTGATCAGATATCGATGCTCGCCGTAGGTATTAGCGAACATCGCGCACATGGCGTTGACCCGATCCTTCACAGCGGGGTTGGTCGAATCCACCACTACGGTAAATCCAGCCTTTTTCAGCAGTGACAGGTCAGATTCGCTTGCGCTCTTGCTGCTTGTGTTCTGGCCGCTGGCGTCCGGGTAGATCGCAATGCTGTGGTCAGGAAAGCGGAGCTTGATCTTCTCGATCATCTCAGGCGTGTCCCGTACATCTGAAAACTCGCTGAGTGCCAGTGGCAGGTCATCGCGAATGACGTGCACGACTGCCGCCATCTTCATGACGTTGAAGTCCATGCCGATGTGCAGGGCCTCGCCACGCTTAATGGTTTCGCTGGTGCGGTTCGCCTCACGATTGAACGTGTAATAGACGACACCCGCGTAGTTCTCAAAGCTAGCCTCGTATTCCTGCCGGAAGGTTCGGGGGTCCATCTTGCGCCGGGCCGCATCCAGCTCTTCAGCCGGCACGTTGCCTCCATCGAGCGAGGTATAGAGCCAGCTTTTGTGGTCAGGCTCATGCCCCGGCCGGCCATCTTGGAACGTGTCGTAGCAGTGATTGAACCCCTTGGGCGTGCCGATACGTAGCGCGTGACCGCCCTTCCGCATGCCAATGCCCGGTATCGAGTATTGGCAGGTCGAAAGCATCGGCCGGAGGACCTCTTCCCATGCTTCCCACGGGCAATCCGCCCATTCATCCACCAAAACGAAGAACAGACCGGAGCCGCGCAAGTTGTCGTAATTGTCGAGCCCCACCACGCGCATCACATGCCCAGATTTGAGCGTGATCGAGCATTCCGTTTCGTTTGGCCGGTGTGCACGCCACGCTTCGGGGATCGCCTGCTTCAACCGTCGCCAGAACACGCGCTTGGCCTGCTTGAACGTTGGAGCGCCGTACCAGATCTCATCTTCGACGCTCACACCCCACTCAGCAGCGAGTCGAGCAGCTCGGCGCATCTCAGCTTTGCCCAAGAACGTCTTGCCGAACCGTCGACCACACACCGCATCGCGAAAGCGCGCCTGAGGCTGGAAGCCCCAGCAGTAAATGTTCGCCTGCTTCGGCGTCAGCTTTACCGGCGGGTCATAGGTACGGGGTAGCGGGGACATTCTCATCAGGCTCCAGGGTGTACTCAGCAACTGCGTGCTGCTGGTCCGCTTGGGAGCCCAGAGGTTTTTCAGGTTCGAGACGACGGTTCACGTAAACGTCGCCCACTTCTTTGGCTGCCTGCTCCAGCAACTGGGCAGTCAGCGCCATGTTCTTCATGTTCTCGGCCTTCTCGGCCATGCGTCCCAGGGCGCGAAGTCGATACGCACGGTTCGCGATCGGGATCTCTGCCGTCTCTTCGCGGAACCTCTTGCGGGTGTCGTTGAACAGCGTCTGCCACTTCACGTGCAGGTTGCGTCCAACGTACTTGGTTGGGTCGTATGCCTCGCACTGCTGGCGGGTAACTTCGAGCCCGAATCTTTCTTTGACGGACGCCACCACTTGCGATGGCGTGTCAAAGCAGGCGAGAGCCTGTACAACAAAGGCTTTCACCTCGTCTCTGAGTGCGGCCATAAGTGGGCATCCGTCAAAGTACTGTCAAAGTCAGGCCGACTTGAGCAGACAGGTTCCGCAGGCCCTCGATATGTTCAATTTCCCCACCTCAGCAGGATTGTTTGCAGCGTCCACCAGCTCTTGCACTTGAGGGCTCGCCCCATACCGACGCACGACACCGACGAACTCTTCAACGTCGTGTCCGCGCATCTCAAGCTTGGGTAATCCTTCCTGGGTGAACTTGGGCGCGCCGTACTGATCGGTCGCTTGGGCGATGTGGTACAGCTCGTGTTCAACCAGTGCGCAGAAGTCAGCGTCGGAGCATTGAGCGCAGTAGTCAGCAGCCAGGGTGATGATGTAGGCCGGCACGTCGCCGAACCAATCCAGCATCTGCTGTTCCATGCGAGCCTTCTGCCACCCACCAGCCCGGAACGCTACCTGTTCGGCCTGGCCTACCACCGTCCGACCCTTCTTCGTGAATGCGGCAGACGCCCACATGACTCTCACGTCCGCATCGATCAGATGGGCATGGTCTTCATTATGGATGCTGCCGGTGTCGGAAAGGATCTCTGCCTGGAGCCACTCCCACACCTCAGGCGCAGGGACCAGGCGGATACCGAAGCTGGACATCTCAGACAGGTTTAGCAGCGACTCAGGCGGCGTTGGTCGAATCATTTCATCTCCATCCGCCCACTCAACTAAGATCACTTGCACTTAACAAGGGAAATCCGTAAGTGAGCCATCGCATTGATGAAACAGCTGTGTTGAAGGCCGCATCAGAATGGGCGGAGCGAACCGGGAGGAACACCGAGACGGTAAGCTCAACCGCTCAGGATGTCATGGTGAGGCTTAAGTCAAAGCTTACTGCTTCCGAATATCAGGGAGCGCTCAAGCAGCTTCATGGCCAATACAAGCGCGATAATGTCTTTTGAACAGGTTGCGACACAATTTGCACTCTCGCGAAACGTGTCGCGACCTACTTACTCTGACTGCGCTTGATCTGCGCATCTACCTGATCTGCACAGGTGTCGAGCAGGTTTATGGCTTGGTTCTTCAGTTCCCACAGCTGGCCGTTGTCGGCAAGGTCTTCATCAGCTACCCGCTCACATGGCACCAGCTCAGGGGGCTCGACTCTTACCGTCGCTGTCTTTGTTACCAGTGCCGGCTTTCCCGCGCAGGCCGTCAGGCAGAGGCTGAGCAGCCCAATCACGAACAGGCTTGCTGTTGCGTTTGAGTTCTTCAAAGTTCTTCTCCGCCTTTCTGGCTTTGGCCTGGCTGGCCTGTAACCGCTTGTTCAGGTCTTTCTGGTAATCGGCGTTGCGCTGGGCTTCGGCGCGCAGGGTGGTGATCGTGGCCTGGCTTTCGAGGTTGGCGTCGACCGCCTTTTGCCTCTCGCTGGCTTCGAATGCCACCTCTCCGCGAAGGGCGACGACTCGCGACTGTTGAATCCCAATGAGGAGCAGGCCGACCAGGGCGATGATGATTGCAGCAGCGAAGGCCTTCATGCGGCATCCGCCTTGCGACCGAGGAAGCGGGTCACCAGCTCGCGAATGGCTGTCACGCCGAGAAAGCCGATCGTGCCACCGGCAGCGACCGACAAACTGGAAGGCCAGGCCATCCACTCGATAATGCTGGACGCGACCAAGCTCAGCGATCCGCAGATCAGCGCCTCGAACACAATCCGGCGCTTACTGGTTTCCTTCGCGTCGTACATGACTCGAAGCAACGATACGGTGATGGACATGATCACGCCCTGCCAGAGCGGATTGCTCAACGCCAGCCAGATCTTGGCCCATGTGTCTGGCTTGTCAGGCATGTTTGGCATCCGGGTTGCCTCCCCCTTGGGGAGATTGATAAATCCGGCGTCCGCTGCACTCCCAGCTCGGGGCTATGGGTGTGGGGAGCCGAAAACGAAAAAGCCCCTGCGAATGCAGAGGCCCTGAATAGGTGCGCTCGTCTTTCCGAGCTGTCGGCCAAAGACTTTCCCAGCGTCGACGCCCCTTTGCATCGATCTCGCTGTTCCTGTCTCGCGCCACCCCAACGCATGGTTGGAGCAAGGGTGCACGGGCTGCCGGCGTTGATTCCGGACGTCGCACTATCCGGCTATCGACGTCCAGGCCTTCCCGAGGGCTGTCCAGGCTACAGGTAAATTCGAGCCATAAAAAAACCCGGCTTGGAGGCCGGGTTTCGGTGTTGGTTGTGCCAGACAAGCGACACGGTGCAACTGGTTGAGCATCCTCGGTATTACCGGGGCGCTCGAAAGGTCAAAGCAGGCAGGTTGTTGACGTAGAAGGCCGTTGATGCGTTTGCCAGGAAATTTACCAACGTTTTCTTAATGAGTGTCTTCATACGCCCTTCTCCTACTTGTCCAGGTTGTTGTTTTGCGTTTGGTGTATCGATGCGAGCTTGCAGGAACCACATAAACAATACTGCTGCCAGCCCTCCAAACATCAACAACCCGCCTGCTCCGAAGCCGCAGCTTCCTGCCCGGGCCGTCACTCCTCGATACGCGCAGGAATGACAGGATGGGTGAATAATGCGACATGGCGACATGACATTGCAAGCCCTTTTAAGGGACTATTTCACGCCGCCTCACCTTCCAGCACTCCGACTGCTTCAAGCATGTGTTGCGCCTCGACCAGAGCCTCGTTCACAAGCGACTCCAGCCCGTCCTTGATGGCCTTATTCCATCGCTGGTAAGTGCGTTCTGTAAGCCCTTGGGAATCCCAATTCGTCATGTCGTAATTCGAGTCGGCCAGGACGATCATCTCGCCTGGCTTTTCCTCGGCTACGGCGCGCGCATGCTTGTTGGCCCGGGCGACGTCAGCGTCTGCTGCTGCGTTGCGCCAATCCCACTGCCCCTCCTCCTTGTTCTCCCGGTGCTTAGGTGCTTTGATCTGGGTCACCGCTCGCTGAATGCCCTTCACCTGCTGCGGCACCGCCCAGACCAAGACGGACTGTTGCGTGAAGCGCTGCGGTGCTGGGGTCTTCACCACGGCGACCAGCCGGCCGATGGAATCGATCTTGCGGCCCCGATGCGTGCTGTACTTGGCGACGAGGGCGTTCCAGTGCCTCGGGGAAAGCTGGGCGTGCAGGAGCTTGTGCACGATGCAGTCAGCCAACAGCGCGGCATCCTTCCCGGATATCTCGCCCTTGAGCTTGCTGGCCTGTACCCGGGGCTCGACGTTGCATCCGCCGGAACTGTTGATCGTCTCGGCTGCCAAGGCCCGGACCACGGCGGAAATCACGTTGCGATAGGTCATGCTACGGCCCTCCGAGCCAGTTTATGTCCGCACTTTTTGCAGCGATCCCAGTTACCTGGTTCGAACATTGGCATCTTGTCCGTGCTCACAGTGTCGATCCCGCAGAGCGACCGCCAGAAATAAGCGCGACCATGAGCGGTGACGGCTGCGTACGCCCTCTCTTGGTTGAAGTAATGTGCTTTGCCGGTTATGGGAAACATCGGCTTGAGCCAGCCCTTCGAGGGTCTGCTGGCGCCGCCGGTGATTTGCGCAACTTGCGTCATGCTGCAGCCCTCTTCAGTTCGCGGGTCTTGGCCCGGTATTCGGCGGTGATCGCCTTGAGTTCGTCTACGGTGTGCTTTCGTGGTTCGTGGTCGGCTTCAAGCGCTTCGACGGCCTCCAGGCCGATGCGGGCGATAAGACCAGTTCGGAAGCCTTGGGAGACGGTGTATCCCTTGCGGGCATGCATGTAGGAGCCTGAGTTACAGGCCTTGCACTGAAGCCATATGTTGGATGGTTCCAGGCGCAGCTCGGGCCGGGCGCCTTTGCCCATGAAATGGCCCGCGTCAAATGCCCCTCCCACCTTCCAGCCTTGGGCGGCCAGAATCGATTCCTGCAACTCTCCGCAGCTGATGCAACCGCTGCCGATGCTCAGCTCATAGGTGCGCCGGTAGTCGCGTACCGCCTTCTCGGCATCCTTGAGGTGATCGCCGCGACTTTTCAGGGCCTCTTTGCGGACCTGGATCTCGCGGCGGTCGCGCTGGGCAATGGCCTTGCGGGCTTTCTCCATGTGGCGCGGTGCATCAATCGCCGCGCAGGCCGGACTGCAAACCGCCTGCCCCATCCGCGATGGGACGAATGAGGCCCTGCAAGTAGCGACTCGGCATTTCCTCGGCTTGGGCTGCTTCCGTTCAATTGTCATGCGGCCTCCTGGCTCAGCAGATCATCGAAGTAAACGCCCTGCGGTGTGAAGCGCGCGACAATGCGATCGGTGTAGGCAATGCCCTGGGAACGATTGAACAGACTGGTCACCGGGAAACCATCCGGGCCGAACAAATGGCAACCCCCCATCATCTCCAGCTTCGTTTCGTATGGCAGGTGACGCATCACCCGGTACCACTCAGCCTGAAACCCGGCATCCTCGTTCAGCAGGATCTGCACGCCGATGTGCAGCTTGCAGTAGCGACGGGCTTCAGCCTCATCGCCGATCTGGGTCATTTCCGCGATGCGCTTGTACATCGCGAACCACAGCCGGTTTTGGTCGAGCGTGCGGTCCTTGCCTGGGCGCAGCGATACCACGACGAACTTCTTGTCGCGGAACATAGTGCTGAGCGCGGTGATGGCTTCGGAGAGTTTGGCCTGGCAGTTGACGCTGATCTTGTCGGTCATGACTGCACCGCCGTGCTCATGGCGGCATCGATGGATGCGATAGACGCTTGGCGCC
Source organism: Pseudomonas sp. 15C (assembly GCF_055484735.1). NCBI lineage: Bacteria > Pseudomonadati > Pseudomonadota > Gammaproteobacteria > Pseudomonadales > Pseudomonadaceae > Pseudomonas > Pseudomonas sp. 15C. The sequence continues at coordinate 42,734 of NZ_JBUDGD010000010.1, forward strand.
TTGGGTGCCTGAAGGAAACCTCATTGTTTTCATCCAGAAGCCCACGCACCTCGGCTTCGTGAATGAATTCGCGGGCCTCCAGCGCAGCCTTGCGCAGCGCCTCGTTTTCAGCCAGCAGCTCCAACGCCACCTCCTCCACAGTCTTCTCCCCAAGGAATTCCTGCAGCGCCTCGGTGTTGCGCTTCCAATCTGCGCAGTCGGCACGGAAGGACGCGGCTTCGGCCCACAGCAGCTTCTGGAGTTTTTGTCTGTCGATGGTCATTGAACCGCACTCCTTGCTTCCAATTGTTCGGCCTGCTGAATGAGCAGCGCCCGGCGATCCGCCAGCTCATTGGCTGCCAGAATTCGCAGTTCTGTTTTTTCCTCGGCCGATGCCTGGCGCATGGCGAGCATCGAATCCTTCACCGCGGCGAGCTTCTCGCGCAGCTTTGGCGAAGGACGCGCAACCTCACCGGTGAGCAGCGCAACGACGGCCCGACCATCTTCAGTGACCGGCGCGACACTCAAGTCGGCCAGATATTGCTGAGCTCGCTCCTGCGGGATGCGCTGCATCTGCACAGCCTTTGTGATCGCCTGCGTCCGGCGGTTGGCATCGAAGCCGACGGACACATGCCAATTGACGTGTTTGTTGTCCTCCCGGGCCTGACCCACCAGACGCTCATAAGCACTGTTGAACGCCATGCGCGCACCGACCTTGTCGCCGGCATCGAGGACAGGTTTTGCCGCTGCGAGTGCGAGCTGGATCTCGTCGGTCAGCACCACGGTTTCGAATTCATCGTTGGTGGTCACCGCGATCGCCCAGGCCTCGTCCTTGCCCGGCCGGCCGTCAGCAATCTGAACGCGCTGAAGAATGTCAGCCATTGCCAACTTGCCCTTCACCTCAAAGCGGCAGGCCTTCAGCGCGGCTTTCACTACCGGTACCGGGTAAGCGCAAAGGTCTTCGGCCATCATCGCCGCGGTGCCCGGGTTCATTTCCTGACCCATGGCCTCGGCGGTGGCGCAGATCGCTGCAGCGAGCCCGGCAACCTGCTGGTCGTTCATTTCAAAGGTACTCATTGCGCTCTCCCGCTTGGCGCTTGGCCAAGACCATTTGCGCGGCCTGTTCGGCGGCGGAGACGTTCGCTTCGGTACGTTCCATCTGGCGGGCAGTTGTCCCGTTGATGCGCTGACCAGTCACCCACTGGGTGTGGTAGCTCTCCGCGTTGGCCAGCAGTTCGTTGAGGCTGTGGCACTTGCGCAGAACGGCGGCATCGCTGGTTTTCAGGAAGTGGGCGGCGACGTGATGGGCGACATCGGCGCCGAGGCGGTCGACCAGTTGGCCCAGCTGGCCACCGACCTTGGCGTTCCACACGGGCCAGGTGCTGTAGCGCTTGCGGTAGGCCATGGCGTAGTTCGCCCAGACCTTGAAGGTTTTGCAGGACTGGTCTTTTGGGCCCGGCATGTCAGCGGGAATCTCGACCCGTGGCGCATCGGTGCGATCGATCACGAGAACCAGATTGCGGGCCGGCTTGTCCGGGCTGCCTTGCAAGTCCTGACTGGTACCCTGACTGGTACCCTGATGATTGGTATCCTGATTTGTCGGAGATTTTTCCGACCCTTGTTCGGATTTTTCTCCGACCTTGCTCGGATTTTTTTCCGAGGTAGATCGGATTTTTTTCCGACCTTCGTTCTTTGGTGGGGTCGGATATTTTTCCGACCCGTCCAGCTTCTGGTTCCACTCGATCGCCTTCTCGGTCAGGCGGAACAGAGTGATATTTGAAGTGCTGGAAAGCTCAATCAAACCCGCCTCTTCCAAGGCCTTCAGCAAGCGGTAAGCAGTGTCTGGCTTGTCGGTGAGCAACGGCAGCTCCTCGATGATCTTGGCCTTGCTCAGCGCGAAGAAGATCCCGTCGTCAGTCTTGATTGGCTTGGTCCAGCTCGGGCAGCCGTAGACGAAGGCGAACAGCAGGGCCTGCTGAGAATTCAGCCCCCACTCCAACGCCTTCACCTGATTGATCGTGACGGTGAATTGCATATCAGGCCTTCCCGACCAATTTGGCCAGTTCGAGAAAGCGGTCCACGTACCAGTGAGGCTGTGTCTCGCATGGGGATTGAGGGCTGGTGAGGTTTTTGCCGTAGGCCAGGCCCTTCTCGGTCACCGACCAGAAGTCGACCATTTCCTGCTTGGAGTTTTTGCGCTGGAGCTGCTTGAGGAAGCCCTTGGCGGCCAGTGCTCGGTTGAATGCTGCAGGCGCAATGCGGATGCTGTTGTCTTTCAGCAAGGCCGTGGCCGACTTGGTGGGCATCGAAGAGCCGCCGGCAGCATCAGGTGCAGAGTCGACGGCGTAGCCTGGGAGAAACTTCGGATCGAGCCCGTTGTTCTGGGCGATCTTCGTGAGCATGGCCATCTGGCAAGATGGCGCGGGCTTCAGCAGGCGCGTGAAGCACTCCATGATGGCGATCTCGCCGACGACCTTGGTGCCATTGAGCAGAACCTGCTCGCAGGCGCCCTGCTGCTGTTCAAGCTCGCGCCACCGGCGAATCACTTTCATCCGCATCGGGGCGCTATAACCGGTGAGCAGGCAATCGGTGTGTTCGCGGTCGAGCATGTATTCGACCTGCTCCCGGTTTTGACCGTCATGATAGATGTGCTCAAAATTGAGTACATCTAATTTCAGCTCTTTCAGCATCGCAGCGATGTCCCGCTTCACGTTGGCGTGCCGCTTGCCGGTGACGTTAGCGATCTCGCGGGAGGACATCGTGGTACGCGACACGTTTTCAGAACTCGAAAAACGTGTCGCGACACTGTTGGGGGTATTGCTCGAAGTAGCTTGGCTATGCATAATCGGCCTCATCAAGTGGTAATGAATTAGCCGGGGCGCAATCCCGGCTTTTTTGTGCCTGCGATTCAGGCAAGCTTCAAATTCGGTTTGTGCTTCGCAAGCAAAGTCTCGGCCTTCCGTCCTAGCTCCCCCGCCCGGGCTTCGACCTGACGGCATTGCTCAGCGAACGCTGGCAGATGCGGCAGGTCCTCTTCGCACATCACCTGGTCGTCAAATACTTCGCTGCCGGTATCGATCACATCGCCCAGCGCGCGGATCAACGCACCGAAGCTTTTATTGGCGCATTGGTCGCTTTGCATTTGACGGGCACCGATCAAGCCGTGACGGCTCGCCAGTTCGTTCAGACAGTGATCGCGGTACTCAGGCTCAAGGGCGTTGACCCAAGACTCTTCGAGCCAGGACGGCATTTCCTGATCGCCGTTCAGCCAGCGTTGAACACGCTTGAGCCAGCGGCTGGTTGCTTTCACGAACTCTTTCACGTCGCCATTCAGCTCGGACGAACTGAAGTCAGGGACGACCTTCTCCTTGGCTCGATCAGGAATCGACAGGTGCAGTTCGCGGCTCAAAGCCTGAGCGAAGTCGTCCTGGCTCAAGCTGGTGCGGGCGATCTGGTTTTGGGCATGAGCGACCAGCACCTGATCACGGGTTTGTACGGTGTGTCTGGAACTGGACGTTTGCATGGGAACTGCTCTCTTCTAATCTGGCTTCAATGGAACGGCGGACAGGGATGTCGCTTAGGCGGCCTGCGGCCTTTTCACCCTTGGTGGGTAAAGGTCTGGCCGAAGCTCAGAGCGATGAACCCCTGTTAATTTCTCGATCTCCAGCACCCGCTCAGCAGGAACGCGCCCGGTGGCGCACATCTTCTGCACTGCTTGTGGCGTGACCTTCAGTGACCGAGCTAGGGCGGATTGGCCGCCGGCAGCTTTCGCGGCCTTCTGGATTGCTGTCTGCGTCATACGCACCTCAAAGTTACAGCTACAACCTAAGGTTAACCCATGGAAGTATTTATCTACAACTCAAATTCGCAATTACATCTACAACCGTTGTTTGTATGATTTGTCGATGAAAAATATCGGTGAGCGCATCGCGCAAAAGAGAGAGGCGGCAGGCCTTAGCCAGTCGGAGTTGGCCCGTCGTTTGGGGCTGAGCCCTCAGGCCGTCCAGAAGTGGGAGGCTGGTGTTTCTACGCCGCGTAACAGCAAGCTGGGCGACCTGGCTGAGGCGCTCGGGACTTCAATGGGCTATCTAATAGATGGCGGTCCCGGCGAAGCAGGCAGAACCGCGCCCGACTCGAATGCCAGCTCCATGAAGTCCATTGATGGCTGGGACGAGAAAACCCCGCTCGACGATGACGAGGTTGAAGTTCCGTTTCTGCGCGAAGTCGAACTGGCTGCAGGATCGGGCCGGTTCGTGATCCAGGAGGATGAAGGGGAGAGCCTTCGGTTCCGCAAAAAGAATCTTCGCGAAAACGGCGTTCAGTTCAGCAACGCCAAGTGCGTTACCGTCCGGGGCAATAGCATGATGCCGGTTTTGCGTGACGGCGCGACAGTGGGGATAGACCTAGGTAAAACGAGCCTGGGCGACATCATCGACGGCGACCTCTATGCCATAAATCACAATGGCCAGATGCGCGTTAAGCAGGTTTTCAGGCTCCCGTCAGGAATCAGATTACGAAGCTTCAACCGCGATGACCACCCCGACGAGGACTACAGCTTCCAGCAGATGCAGGACGAGCAGATCGGCATCCTGGGGCACGTTTTCTGGTGGGGAATGTACGCAAGATAGACAGACCTCGCCGGCGCCGACCCGCTTCAAGCTGCTACGCACCGACTTATAGAAACGGAATGGAATCCACCGCCAATGCCAAAGCCTGATTTCCCCGCCCTTCTACCACCTGGCATGCACGCAAAAACCCTGCAAGAGATTTACGACCTTGCTGTCGCCCCTTTTCCTGATGATGCGCGGAGAATAGATCTATTCCGGAAGCTGTCCGTTTGGAGTGAGGCACTTGTGGCTGCAGGCGTAACGGGGACGATTTGGATTGATGGGTCTTTTCTCACCGCCAAGCCGAATCCTGGCGACATCGACTGCGTGATATGGAGCCCTAACTGGCGTGAACCAGCAGCTGCGTCAGCCGATGCACAGCAGCAAGTGGCGCGGCTGCTCGACCACGCCACGGCCGAGGCGATTTATGACCTAGACTTGTATCTCGAAACACCTGCTGCTGATCAGGTTTTCCATCGGGAAGCTTACTGGAGAGGTATCCTAGGGTCTTGTCATGATCGAGTAACGGCGAAGGGATTCGCGGAGGTCACAATATGAGCAGCAGCTTCCTTCGCGAGCACGCCGCTTCTTTGAAAGAATTTGCGGAAGATACTAAAGCTCGAGCAAAAAACAACCCGGATGATTTTTTCCTGCAATTAGCAGCAAAAAACCAAGAAGATACTGCGCGCTCCATTATGAGCAAGGTTGCGCTTAGTGAGTCCGATGAACTTGGCGAGCTCGTTGACGTTCGCCTGATAGGTCCTCAAGCCAACGGCAGTATCCCGCTCGATAGCTTTCTAAATACCATTGGTCCGCTTTCCAAAGCATGGAAACTTGCCGCGCACCGCCTTCGTTACGGAAATGACGCTGTCCGTGGTGTCGCAAGTGATGTGCTAAATGCGCTCAACTTCAAACTCGCAGGACTCGCCCACGGCTCTACTCATGTTTACATCACTGGTAACGCCGCCCCTGATTTGACCGGCGATAGCCTGCTACAAGCAACGCTTACGCAGACTTTCAGACTGCTGAACTCCAACCAGGAAGACTTTTATGACGCTGTAGATGCAGTTGGTGGAAAATCTGCTCACCAACTCAGTGAATTCATGAAAGGCCTGGGTAGTGCTGGTCTTGCCGTGCAGTTTTCTTGGCGGTCTTCCGCTGGGATGCAGACTTGGGATGGTCGGCCAGACGAAATCACAAGAGTCCGGGCGCTTCTGGACACTATCAATGAGCCAGAAAAGTATCAGGAAACCATTCAGGGCAACGTTGCAGGAATAACTGACACTGGTCGGCTAGCTATACGCACAATGGAAGGGAAGGTTCTTGTGCGTTTCCCTCTAAAGCTGACTGAGCAGGTTCAAAAGCTGAAAATTGCCTCTCGTGCCGTTGTTCACGTTGAGACATCGAAATACTGGGACTCGGTCGAAAAGAGGGATATTTTCAAACGCCATCTCCTATCGGTTGAGTAACAGCAACCACCCAAAACCCGGCCCAGCGCCGGGCTTCTTGTATCAGCCCTGCCCCTACCCCTCCGATGGTGGCTGTACGCCACTAATGCTAAAGTGCGGGCTCAATTACGGGAGGGATCCAATGAAAGGATTTGGGACATTCGCGCTGATCGTTGGCGCGTGCTGGCTGATCTTCGCGCTTAGTATGGATGTATCCGTGCCTACCGGCGCTGGCGGCCGAGTGAATAACCTGGGGCTCATGGCCGACCGCCAGATCCACACCATTGTTGGCGGTGTGATTGCGCTCGCAGGCCTTCTCATGGTTTTGCTGGGTGGTAAAGGCTCCCCTGCTGCCGTCCAGGTAGAGAAAGATACTCGCCCCTGCCCTATGTGTGCCGAGAGCATCAAGACTGCTGCGGTCAAGTGCAAGCACTGCCGCGCCGATGTTGAGCCAGTAGCCGCCCCGCGACTTAAAAATGGATGGGTCGCATCAACTGCCTGCCGTGACGAAGAAGAACAGCAGCGAACCATTGAAGCCATTACCAGTACCGGGCTTCCGGTTGTTCCAATGATTGGCCTAGCTGTGGGTGCCGGCCCATTTGAAACGAAGGAAGAAGCCAAGCAAGCCCTGGTCACGATGCGCGACGGCCCAAGGCTGTTCAGCGAGATCATCTATAGAGACTCGGTGAGCGGAAAGTATCCACCCATTAACGACTGATAGCCGAGAGTCACCAGAGCCCGCAAAGTGCGGGCTTTTTCATACCTGCGATTCCGACCTACAACCATGGCGAAACTCATCTACAACTTTAAATCGAAAACTCTACAACCAAAAAGCTTGCGTACTGTAACTTTTGGTTGTAGATTAAACCCATCGCAGCGACACAGAGCCACTGCGAAGGGCCTCAACAGACCCGCCGCTCTTTAACAACCAGCGCCATGAACGACTACCCGGCCAGTCCGGTTAGGTCACTCCCGGCTCTATCGGTGGGAGGTCAGTAAACCGATGAACAAAACCGCACTTGCCTCTACCGGCGACCGGCGATCCGACAGGCCCGAAAGCCTGCCCACGCGCAGCCCACTGCGACGGCGGACGAGGTGTTGACCGAACTGAGTGAATGACCTGGTAAGCGGGTGCGGAGAAAAACAGATTTCACTGGCTGGCCTTGGCGACAGGGCCAGACGGGAAATCAACCGATCAAGCACGGAGCATCAAATGAGCGAACAAACGCTTCAGCAACTGCTGGCCGAACGTGTCAGCACCTACGCCCTGTCTGATCGCCCTCGCGAGCTGATCGATGAGGGCATCGACAAGATGTTCAAAAGCGTCGTCGAAGACGCCTTCAGATCTTACGGCACCATCGGCGAATCAATAAAAACGGCCGTGAAGGAAGCCTTTCCGGCCAATGTCACCGACATGTTTGAGCTTCAGCGCTACAACGCACTGATCGCCAATGCTTTGCGGGAGCGCTGGGAGGCAGCGGGCATGGAGTCGGCAATCATGAAGCAGGCCGACGCATCCATCACTGAGGTGTTGACCGGTGAAGGTCTGCTCACAGGAGAGATTTCGCTGAAGGATTTGCTCGAAGCATTCATTGATGAGCACAAAGAAGAGGCTGCGGACGAGCGATGGAGCGCCCCGGAAATCCGCATCACTGAGGACGACAGCCATTCTCACAAGTTCTACCACATCTACTTCGATCCGCAGCCAGAAGGTGGGAGCCGGTACAGCTATAGCAATGAGCGCCGTAGCGACTACAGCCTTAAACACAACCTCCATGTGATGGTTGAAGGTGAGCGCGAAACCGGAGACCACTGGAGACCGAAAGTCGAATTCGGGAAGGTGTATAGCGCCCAACTCGATGCGAAAAAGGTCTCGATCAAAATGAATATCCGCTCGAAATGGGAGCGCATCCTGGCTTCGCTTTACTTCGGTGAAGCCGTTCTGCTGATCGACTGCGAGGAAAGCGATTTCTCTTACGGGTTCGACGACTGAACAACCAGCGCCACGACAGCCTGTCGTTAACTGCCCGATCCTCTCTATGAGAGCGCATCGGGGTGTGATCTGAGGCTAAGTCTCGGGCAGCGGATGTGCCAACCGGTCGCCTTCAGGGCTACCCCTTCCGCCGAATGCGGGTTGAGCCCCGGTCAGATCACACCCCGATGCGGACGAAACTGCGGCCTATAACCGCCCACCTGCATCAGGAATGAATCACAGCGAAGTGAGCAAGCGAGGCACTTACTTCGCGCTGATGAACCCGCCACAGAGACTGTCCAGCAAGCTCTGGCCGCCTTTGGAGTTGAAGAATTCAGCTGACTGCTTCACCTCCGTTTCGTACATGGGGTTTGTAGCAACCTCACGAATGTGTTTCGCCATTTCGTCAGTTATGTCCGCTTTCTGCTCCGTTAGGAATTTTTCTAAAGTGATACCCGCTTCTGGATGCTTTTTTGCGCATGCCTGGGTGGATGCGACAGCTATAACCGCTGTGTCGTGGTCCACGACAACGTCACTGGCAGCATAAGCCTGAACGACATACGCGAAGGCCAGTATCACGATGGCCGTACCAGTGCGGAATTTACTTAGGAACATGTAGATCTCCGGATCTCAAGTGCTTGGCGTTAACGCCAAGACATATCGGCCATGCTGGCTGGTTCCTTGAGCGATTTAGTTACCCTACCCCTACACCACCCGAATGCACTCCCCTGCGCGCCCAACGGCAACCAGCGGAGCGCATGAGTGCATCCGAGTTTTGTTGGATCAACACCCGCCACTCTGGAGACGACCATGTCAGCTCTACGCAAGCCCATCCCGGAAGACGACTTTCTCGACACGGAGGCAGGTCAGGAATGGTTGGCCGAATCGGTCGGCGATCTGCTTTCTCGGCAACACATCGAAGCGCCTAACCCGGTTGGGCGAAGCAAGGTCCTAGTCAGCGCAGACCAACTGCCGGAGGCGCTTGCGGATTACATGGCTGTGAACCCAGATCCAGACCGGTACATCGAGAAAATCCTGATCGAACTGATCAGGCGGCAAAACGGCGGAGTTCTGCAAACTTGGGCCATCGAAGCAGTCGGCGGTGATCCGCAAATCGTTCGGTCGCTCGCCGCCGACTTGGTTGCCGTGCACGCCAACGAATACCGCGACGCCAAACGCGAAAGCGATCTCATCGAGCAGGAGTGTGGGTTTTGAGTCCGCACGTCCTTATTGGCGAGGAGCTGGAGACCTTGGCGGAACCAGCAACGCCGGTCAGTTGGTCGGTGGTGATTCAGAGAACCCTGGCTGAAATGATGGCCGACGAGCGCATCACCATCGAAGAATTCAACCATTACTGCGGGCGCCTCAACAAGATCGTTGCCAGGCGCAAGGAGTCTTCATGCCTACCCCAATCGTAAAAACGCTGGTCGATGAGCAGCTCGACGATATCGAGCGCCGCATTGCGATTCTCGGCTTCGGCCTGCCCTTCAACGAATTGATCGGCCGCAAGCGCGAGGATCTGGTCGACAAGCTCCCGCAGCGCCTGTCGGTGACCATGAAAGGCGGGCGCATCGCTGTGAGGGCTCGGCCGTGACCGGTCGCCAGCTTGCCCGCCGCATTCTGATTCGGCGCGGATCGTTTTCCGCCATCGGCGTTTTCACCTTTCTGATGGTGCTCAGCTCCCTCGCCGATCGCATCACTCAGTAAACGAAGCATTCAACCGCTGCGCACCGCGCGGCAAGGAACACTTATGTCCGCTCAAAGCGTGGCGCCGGTGGCGCACGAACGAAATCTTCACGTCCTTCCGCACGCCGCAACCAGCACCAGCGCTCTGGTATTGGATGGCGACAGCCTAGACAAAATGATGCGCTTGGCCGAAGTCATGGCCACCGGCCGCGCCACGCTGCCGAAGCACTTCAATGGCAACCCCGCGGATTGCTTGGCAGTCGTTATGCAATCGATGCAGTGGAAGATGAACCCATTCGCAGTGGCGCAGAAAACGCACCTGGTGAACGGCGTTTTGGGATACGAGGCACAGCTGGTGAACGCCGTGATCACCACCTGCGCCCCGGTGCTGGATCGCCTTCACTACGAGTGGTACGGCGCGTGGGAAAAGGTGATCGGCAAATTCACCATCAAGAACGGCGACAAAGGCGAGTACCGCGTACCGGGCTGGAAGCTTGAGGATGAACAAGGGCTTGGCGTGAAGGTCTGGGCGACCTTCCGAGGCGAAGACGAGCCCCGTGTCCTTGAGCTGTTGCTGGCCCAGGCTCGCACCCGAAACAGCACGCTCTGGGCGGATGATCCTCGCCAGCAGTTGGCGTACCTCGCCACCAAGCGCTGGTCGCGTCTCTACTGCCCGGACGTGATTCTCGGCGTTTACAGCCCCGACGAGCTGGAAGAAACCTCGCCAACCATTCGCGATGTATCGCCGGCGCGCGGAGCGACCGCTGCAGAGCTCCCGCCCTACCCCGACGAAAAACTCGCAGAGAATCTGCCGAAGTGGCAGATCGCGGTGGACGCAGGCCGCTCTGCTCCCGATCACCTGATCGCAACCGTCAGCAGCAAATTCACCCTGAGCGAGGAGCAGATCGCCAGGATCAAAGCGCTCGCGCCAATTGAAGGAGACCAAGAATGAAAATCCACAATGTCGCCCAAGGTTCCGAAGCCTGGCACGCGCTCCGAGCAAACTACTTCACTGCGTCAGAAGCACCAGCAATGATGGGCGCCTCGAAGCAGATGAAGCGCACCGAACTGCTGCACGCGAAAAAGACCGGCCTCGATCGAGACGTATCGTGGTGGGTGCAGAAAAACCTGTTCGACAAGGGGCACGAAGCGGAGGCGCTCGCTCGACCGATCCTCGAAGAACGAATCGAAGAAGATCTGTTCCCCGTGGTCGGCACCGAAGGTGATCTGCTCGCATCGCTCGACGGCTGCACGATTCTTGGCGACGTGCTTTTCGAACACAAAATGTGGAACGAGCAGCTCGCTGCTGACGTTCGCGCCGGCACCCTCGATCCGCACTACTACTGGCAGCTCGAACAGCAGTTGCTGGTGAGCGGCGCCGAGAAGGTGATTTTCGTCTGCTCCGACGGCACGGAAGAAAACTTCGTTTCGATGGAATACGTCCCGGTCCCGGGTCGTGCCGCAACACTCGTCGCAGGCTGGAAACAGTTTCAAGCTGACCTTCTGGACTTCACGCCAGCGGAAGCAATACCGGAGGCCGTTGGCAAAACGCCCGAATCCTTGCCAGCGCTGCGCATCGAAGTGACCGGCATGGTCACCGCCAGCAACCTGGAGCAGTTCAAAGCACACTCGCTGGCGGTGTTCGGCTCGATCAACACCGTACTGGAAACTGATCAACACTTCGCTGACGCAGAAAAAGCGGTCAAGTGGTGCGGTGATGTCGAGGAGCGGCTAGAGGCTGCGAAGCAGCACGCCCTGAGCCAGACCGAGAGCATCGACGCGCTCTTCCGCACCATTGACGAGATTAGTGCCGAAGCCCGCGCGAAGCGCTTGACGCTCGACAAGCTGGTGAAGGCTCGTAAGTTGAGCATCCGCGAAGATATCGTCATGACCGCAGCCAAGGCGCTTCAGACGCATATCGACCAGATCAACACTTCACTGGGCGGAAAAGCGCGCATGCCGGCGGTGCCTGCCGACTTCGCCGGGGCGATCAAAGGCAAGAAGACGATCAGCAGTCTGCGCGACTCCGCCGATTCCGAACTGGCCCGAGCGAAGATCGCCGCAAGCCAGATCGGCGACAGCATCCGGACCAACTTAGCCAGCTTGGACGAGCTCGCAGCCGACTACCTGTTTCTGTTCAATGACGTTCAGCAGCTGGTGATGAAGGCGAACGACGACCTGGTCGCGCTGATCAAGGTGCGAATTTCTGAGCACCAGAAGGCTGAGGAGCAAAAAGCGGAAGCGCAGCGTGAGCAGATCCGTCAGGAGGAGCTGAGCCGAATCGCGGCCGAGGCGAAAGCCAACGCACCGGTTGAGCCTGCAACGGTCGCAAGCCCGGCACCGGTGAAGGCCGTCGCACCGGTTCAGTCTGCCTCGAAGCCAACAACCGCGGCGCCGGTGAACCTGCAGGCCGAAGTGTTTGATCTGGAAGAGCTGATCAAAGCAGTTGCCTACGGACAAGCGCCTATCTCTGTGCTGACCGTGGACTGGGAGAACCTCGACGCGCTGGTCGCAGATCAGGGCAGCAAATTCAGTATGGCCGGCGTAAGGCTGGTAAAGGTGGCGGCATGATCAGTCTCAACCTCAACGCAGTTCGGGCAAAACAAACTGAGTCGGAACAAATCACGGCGGCGATGGCTGACTTCTGGACGCGGCCCGGCGGCAGCTTTAAAGAGTTGCCGCCGACTCGTATGAAGCCAAGGCCTGCGCGGCGCGACTGGGTAGACCCTGAAACGGTCCTCAAGCGGCGGCCTAAGCCGATATCGGCCGCTGACCGCAAGGCTCTGCGCAAAATGGCGGACTCGCTATGAAGTCGAAACGCAAACCCAACAACGGCTTCGCCCGGGCTGAGCGCAGCTGCCGGGCACTGCTGCGCACCAACCACGTCGCAGTGGTGAACATCGACCCCAGCGGCAGCCAGATCATGGCGAACTGGAAGAGCTGCAAGCAGATCCGCAGCCTGGCGATCGCCAACGCGATATTCGATTTCTCCTACCGCTGGACGATCTACATCGCCGCCATGTGTCGAGACGAGCGTGGCGCCGAGTACATCAAGTCGGTGGAGATCTCGCCGGAGGGCATCTACAAGGTCGAGCGCCTCACCGACGCGATCGAGCATTACTACCTGGAGCTGCGGAACAGCGCGAACCCGAACCATCTGGTCGCGTCAGGCTGGATCGCCATTCCCGACGAGATCTCAATGGACGAAGCGCAAGCCGCGAAGCTGTTCTACGCCGCCGGCGCCTGGCATCAGGTGAAGGTCGCAGCGTGAGACGTTTTCGCACCCAACAACGCAAACGACAGACCTGGCTGGACTTGCCGGCCAGCGGAATTGAAGAGGTAGGCCATGGCCAAGAGCAATGCGGACATTCAAAGAAACAAGCGCGCCAAGGAGAAAGCCCTGCTGGATCGGATCGGCGCCGAGAAGCGCACGCTGATCGTGTCGAAGGCATTGGATGATGCCCTTCATGCGCTCGGCGAACGCCACGGTTTCGAGGAGTGGCAGGAGACGGCGTCGACGTTGCTGATCAACCTCGCCCGCGCAACGGCCTATGAGTCTGGCCGATTCGCAAACATGTCGCGACCTGAAATAGTGGTTACGGAAAAGCAGTCGCGACAGCTTGAAGAGTTCGCCAAACTTGGTGCTATGCCTTGTTAGATGCAACGGTCACCCATGAAAAGTAGCGTTAAACTTTTTCCTTAAAATCCCGGTTGAAATATGCCGTCTCTTCTTCATCGACACCCTCTCACTCTGAGCATCAAGCAACCTTACATCTCTTATTTGTATATCCTCGTAGTCGGCAAATGCAAGGTAACTATAATGGTTATTTGCAAACTTTGGATCTTCAGCAGCCAACTTGCTAAGCCCTTTAAAAAGAGAGTATTTTTCGGCAAGATATTTCAAGCCTACCCCCTCTTCTGTCAAACAACTTAGGTACAGCATCGTCAACTCAGCCGGCGTCAATTGAGCACGCAGCATATTTATATATTGGCGCTTTGCAAAATACATAGGCCTATATGCCTTATCCTCTTCTCTCCGCAGCTGCATTTTCTCCTTAGACGTTAAGCCTTCCACTTTGTTTTCAACCACAAAGTCGCTACTAGCAGCCAACCCTTCATAAGTATCAACATACTTAATTACTTGATACATTCCCCTACAGTAGACATTGAGGGTGTCACCAACTCTTTTCCTGAAATCTTTGCTGAATTTTTCTAGCGAATACTCGCCCAAAGCTTCCACACTTGATTCATCAGACAAAATTCTAAAACACGGAGCGGAATTGTTTACGAGAATATCAAACGCTTCTTTGCCGACTTTTGTGCCAATACAGACATCAGCCCTTGAGTTCATATAAACATCCAGAAGACGAAAGAAAACCGACTCAAAATTCTGGGTTCTAATGTAGTTAGCTTGCTTCTCCAAATGCTCATTCGCGCGTTTATTCTCTTCCTGCGCAACCTTAAGCTCTTTACTTTGCAGCCTCATGGTCACCAAGACTGCCGCAAGCGTCAAAGAACTTAATAGGGGATTCAAAATACCGCCAAAAAAATCTCCAAACTGCCCCCATACCTCCTGCGAGGGTGACGTTTGAACTCCAAACGTTGTTAGATATTTAATCAACATCACAAAACCAGACAAGGCAACCAGACCGATCATTACTTGAAGCCAAATCGGTACGATCGGTGCAGTCTCATCCATGTTTCCTAGAACGTCCTTATTCATCCAACTTCCTCCACGTTACGCTTCGCTTGAATGGTGGGTAGATAGACATGCTATCTCTAACTTCATATCTCGCAACGGGGAGTTCTCTATTGTCAACCTCTACCAGCTCATATATATCTGCATCTTGTCCTTTGCGCTGTTCCATCCTACTGCTTCTAATTACAAGCTTGTGAGAGCGAGGAATATTGAGTAAAGCCTCGTATGTATCACTCATCAGTTTTCTGCCTTTCAATCTAAGACTAACTAAGCATACCAAACATCCACTGCATTGAGGTGTAACCATGCCCATCACTTACGGAAGCGTGTGCAGCGGCATCGAGGCGGCAACACTTGCATGGAAGCCGCTCGGCATGCGCGCCACCTGGTTCGCCGAGATCGAAGCGTTCCCCAGCGCGGTGCTGGCTCACCACTACCCGAACACGCCGAACCTCGGCGACATGACCAAGCTCGGCGCCCTGGTGCTGGCCGGCAAGATCGCCGCACCGGACGTCCTCGTCGGCGGGACGCCGTGCCAAGCCTTCAGCGTGGCCGGGATGCGCGAAGGCCTCACCGACCCGCGCGGCGCCCTCACCATCAAATACGTGGAGCTCGCAGATGCAGTTGACTATGTTCGAGCAGGCCAGCGAAAGCCGCCCTGCGTCATCGTCTGGGAAAACGTCCCCGGTGTCCTCAGCGACAAAGGCAACGCCTTCGGATGCTTTCTTGGCGCGCTTGCTGGGGAAGACTGCGAACTGCAGCCTTCAGGGAAGAAATGGCCGGACGCTGGTTGTGTGTATGGACCCAAAAGAACAATCGCGTGGCGGATCCTGGACGCCCAATATTTCGGCCTGGCCCAACGACGCCGCCGTGTGTTCGTTGTCGCAAGTGCTCGAGACGGATTCGATCCCACCGAGGTACTTTTTGAGCGAGAAGGCCTGCGCCGGGATACTGCGCCGCGCCGAGGCGAGGGGCAAGACGTTACCGGATCAGCTCCTTTCGGCCCTGCGCTCCAGTGCGGATGTGGATACACCTTCGACGAGTCACTAGGGCATTACGGTTGCCCGAACTGTGAAGGTGATGAAGGGCCGGCGGTTGGAGTGTTCTGCGGCGTGCCGGCTTTCGGCGGCCATAGCCTGGGCGGATCTGTCGAGCGATCGGCAACGCTAACCGCGAAAGACACCCGGCTCGACATGGAAAGCGAGACGTTCTTCGTAGCGCCCACGCTCGCCGGCGGCGCGCGCAAGTCTGGAGGCTACTCGCTCACTGCGCCAGCTCTGCGCGCACAGGCACAGAGCAGCCACCGAGCCGACTCAGAGGCTTTTATCGTGGCCGGCACACTCAATGCCAACGGTAAAGCGGCCGGCAGCGCAACCCAGCAGGATGCGGAATCCGGCTTGCTGGTTGTCCATGGCACGCAAGACCCTGGTGTGAGCGATTCAACCGCCTTCGCCCTCGGCCGGAACCATGGACAAGAAAACGCCGTTCTCGCGTTCTCCTGCAAGGATCACGGCGCCGACGCCGGCAATGTCGCGCCAACGCTGCGCGCAATGAACCACTCTGGAAGCCATGCCAATGCCGGCGGACAGGTCGCAGTCTGCATCACTGGCGATATCACCCACACGTTGAAGGCGGATGGCTTCGACGGCAGCGAGGACGGCACCGGGCGCGGCCAGCCAATCGTAGCTGCGCTTTCGCCGACCCTCCGGTCCGGCAATATGCGCAACAACAGCAATCCAGTAACTGAGGCTGAAATGCTCGTTGGCGGCTCGAAGGTTCGGCGCCTCATCCCGCGCGAGTGCGAACGCCTGCAGGGGATGATCGACGACTACACGCTGATCCCTTGGCGCGGCAAGCCTGCCAGCGAATGCCCGGACGGACCGCGCTACAAGGCGATCGGCAACAGCAAGGCCGTGCCGTGCGTGCGCTGGATCGGCCGGCGAATCCTTCGTCAACTCAATCCGGATGAATAAGCAGCTCTTGGTCGTCAGAGGTAAGGGTCGGCTCCAGATCCTGAGGCCGGTTAGGATCAAGTGGTTCTTGCCGCTTCCTTTCTCGCTTTGCTTCGAGCAAAGCTCGGGCTCGACCTATGTCGAACTCTTTACCTTCGGCCAGCGTTTCAAGCGTTGAAGAAATGCAGAAGTACCCACCACACGGTGGGCAATCGAAGCGCAATCCTCCTGCAAAGGTTGGATGCGCAATTGCTCCAGCGTTACCGCAAATTGGACAGCCCATAGCGTTACTCCTTGTTGTGGTCGCTGAACTGTAGCTGGTTTTCCACACTCCACCGCCCGGGCATGCCCCGGCATAGGACGCCATCCATGCTGAACATCTTCTGGCGAATCCTCGCCAAGGTACTCGCTCGCCCGGCCATCGCCGACTGGCTCATCGCCCGCGCCAAGCTCAACCCGTACCAGCACATCATGTCCGCCGACGGTACCGAGATGTACATGGGCCGCTGGTGGCTGTTCAACCCGTACAGCCGGGAGACGCACAAGGCAACGCTGTGGTGGTGCCCGTGGTCGTTACGCATTCACCACATCATGCGGCCGGATGAAGACCGGGATCTGCACGATCACCCTTGGAACGCCAGGACGATCATCCTGCGTGGTTGGTACATGGAAGAGCGTCTTGAGCCTGCGAGCCACGTCGACATGCTGAAGCCGGGCCCTCTTCTATGGCTGGAAGAGCCGGACGACCTCTTCAAGCTGTCGATGAAAACTCGCAGCCCGGGCGACACCGGCCGCCTCAACCACGGCGAATACCACCGCATCGACCAGGTATCCCCCGGCGGCGTCATCACCCTCTTCATCACCAGCAAGTGGCGCGGTGACTGGGGATTCCTCGTAAACGGCGTGAAGGTGCCTTGGCGCACCTACACCGGTACCGACAACTGATTGGAGATTGCAGGATGAACGGCATCCGAATAATGAAAAACGATTTGCTGCCGCCGATGACAATGATGGTGAGCCCCGATCTGTATCAGCAGCTGACGGAAACGCCGGAGCAGGCCGAGGCGCGGCGTGAATACACCCTGACCCAATTGGCGGCTCTGACGGCGATGGTGAAAAAGGCCGCCAGCCGCAAGCCCAGCGCATGCCAGCAACCACAAGCACACCCCGATCGCTGTGGGTGCGGAGAACGGCTATGACCTTGCCGCATTGCAACCGAATTCCACAACGCAAAGCCTTGGGCCTCGTGACGCATGACAACACCGGCGGACCGTTCGTGGTCGAGTGCCAGGGATGCGGCGAGGTCTACCCCAGCTTCCACTGCCTTGGCGGTGAGCAGATCGCCGACACCGGCGACTACGAAGACGCGCGCTGCCCACATTGCGATCAGGTCGACCCGCACGAATGCGATAACGCCGCCTTGGCCTGGAACACTCAGCAGCTGAAGATCAACGAACTGCAGCAGCGCCTGAACGCAGCGGATCAGCGGATTGATGATCAGGCAGGATTGCTGCGACGCTGTGTGATGGCAGTGCGCGAGCAGCGGTGTGATCCGGGCGAAGAGGATTTCGACCTTCCTCAGGAGCTTATGGCTGATATCGATGCCCAGCTTCCCACCAGCACAGAGCCGGAACAGGATGATGACTGGCATATGAACCCGTGCAAGCAAGGTCACCGCGATGTCGGCGCGGCCGGCGGCGTGGCAGCGTGCAACCAGTGCGATGAGAAGATCGAAGCTGCCACCACGCAAGAAGCATTCGAGCAATGGAATGCAGCGCACCCTCACGCGCCGGTCGCGGTGGTGCTGCCTGAGCGAAAGCCATCCGATGCCGAGCGCGATCGCCTGCGGGCAATCATCGAGAAATACCCGAACGGCGATCCGCTCGAATATGACGCCGCGGTACGCGCCATCCGCCAAACATCGAAGTAACTCCCTCCCCCTTCAAAGTCAGCCGCTATAGCGGCAAGGAAGAGCTCGACCATGGAAAAGATAAAACTGATTCAGCCGGCACCCGTCGTTCGCGATGAAGACGGCATGTTCCAACACCCCGAATTGCCTGATTTTGATGAGGGCGACGGCGAGAAATGCAAAGCCTGGATCGCCGAGCAAGGCCTGCAAATGAAGATGGTCGAGCTCGAGTACCACAGCGACCAAGCGATATCCGATCGCTACTTCGACGCTGGCGATTCGGATTGCAGCTACTGGGATCCGGATAAACCCGACGGCGAAGGCTGGTTCTGCCTGTCGATCCACGATACCGACAACGGCCCGGTCTGCTGGTGGGCACGCCGCGAGGTGACGCCATGACCCAGGTAAAGGAACGGCCAATCCTGTTCTCGGCGCCGATGGTGCGCGCCATTCTGGATGGACGGAAGACGGTCACGCGGCGGGCGTGCAAGCCACAACCAAGCGCCAATGCTCACACCACATCGGCTGAAAGCAGCCCGATGGGCGCGTGGTGGGAAACCGGGAAACACCTCAACCGCTGTCCGTTCGGCCAGATCGGCGACCGGCTATACGTGCGCGAGACTTGCTTTATCAACGATTTCCGCGAAACAGCGGTTCCGGAGGGAGAGCGAGCAGATTGCGAAATTCACTACCGGGCCGACGGTGTCCCGGACTTCGAGGGTGAAGAGGAACTGATTCGTTGGCGCCCGTCCATCCACATGCCGCGCTGGGCCAGCCGCATTCTGCTGGAGATCACCGACGTGCGCGTCGAGCGATTGCAGGACATCAGCGAAGAGCAGGCGATTGATGAGGGGCTGTCGTGGGAAGGCGAGATAGACGGCAAGACGTTCTACACACACGCCCCGAAGACTTACCCGCCAGGTTCTCATCAACAGTTCGGCGTTTCTGGTACTGACGCAATTTCCGCTTTTCGCAATCTCTGGAACTCCACCGGCGGCGACTGGAACGCCAACCCATGGGTCTGGGTCGTCGAGTTCAAGCGGGTGACGCCATGATCGCCTTCGCCTGGTTCGCCTACGTGTACTGCTACAAGGGGCCGTGGCAATGATGTCAGGTTTTTTTTCTTGCAGCCAAGCCGGTGACCATCAGCACAAGCCCCGGAATCCAAAGACCCGGAGCAGTAATCGCGAAGCCGCAGATTGTCAGTGGCAGCCCGGTTAGGAACAACGGGTTTCGAAATGCCTTTTTCATAGATGCCTCTCCAAATACTCATTTCATTTAACCACAAAGCCTGCCGGTTACGGCGGGCGAGGACAGCGCGTGAACATTTACCGACACACATTCGCAGCCGTCTGCCCCGCCGACGGCGAGACGATCATCTACCGGTTTGAATTGCGATCAACCTCGATGATCCACGTCGAACACATCAAAACCGCGACCGCGCTGATCAAGCATGGCTGGCACGAACAAATCGCTGACAGCCTTTCCGAAACGCTCGGCGGCGACCAAACCATCATCGCCACGCATCAGGGCGTAGAAATCGAAACGGTGAGGCTCAGCGGATGATTCATTACCACGGCACGCCGGTCGGCGGTAAGCGTGAGGACGCCGCTAAATTCTTGGCCGGCCGGCATGCGCTGGTGCCGTACCCACGCAAGGACGATCTCGGAATTGTCGCCGACGTATGCAAATCGTTTGTTTTCGATAACGGCGCATTCACCGTGTGGAAGAAAGGCGGACAGGTAGACGTCGAAGGCTACACGCGCTGGGTCGAAGACTGGCACCGACACCCCGGATTCACTTGGGCGCTCATTCCGGACGTCATTGATGGTGACGAAGAGGCGAACGACGACCTTGTAAGGCAGTGGCCAGAGGAGTTGCGCGGCGTGCCTGTCTGGCACCTGCACGAATCGCTCGAGAGGTTGCAGCGGCTGGCGAGATGCTGGCGAACTATCGCCCTCGGCAGTTCTGGGCAATGGGCTGCGCCGGGCACAGGAGCATGGTGGAAGCGGATGGCCGCCGCGATGGATGCTATCTGTGACGACCAGGGTCGACCGTTGTGCCGACTACACGGGCTGCGGATGCTCGACCCCGCAATTTTCCAGCATTTGCCTTTCGCGTCGGCCGACTCTACGAACGCCGCAGTGAACGGCGGAAGCATCAGCCGCTTCGGGATGTACACCCCACCCACCGCCGGCCAGCGCGCCAACGTCATCGCTGATCGAATCGAAGCACACAACAGTTCTCCGATCTGGCAGCGCGAAGCTCAAGTCGAACTCGCTTTATAACCCGCCCCCCAATTCAGCAGCCTGCCGGTGTACGGCGGGCGAGGTATTCGCATGCCCGATCAGAAAGACAGCCTGCACGAAGAAATGGTCGCGACCCTCCGCGAGTCTCGGCAAGTACTCGCCGTGGCACTCAAGAAAGGCGCGCCCGACTGGTTCGACACCGATGAAAAAGTGGCGCTGCACGTCACTGTGCAACGGATCGACGCAGTCCTGGCCAAGGCCAGCGCATAACCCATCACCACCTTCTGCCGCCACGCGCGGCATGGAGCATCACTATGGAAACTGAAATTCTCTCCGACGAGGAGTTGGCCGAACTCACTGGCTACAAGGCCAGGGCCTACCAGCGCCGCTGGCTGATTGATCGCCAGTGGGTCTTCGTCGAAAGCCGCGGCAAACGTCCGCTGGTAGGTCGGATGTATGCCCGCATGAAGCTGGGCATGATCAGCCCTACGATTGCCGATCCTAACCCGCCGCCGGCCGCGCCGGCATGGACGCCAGACTATTCGCGAGTGAACTGATATGCGCCCCCGCAAGACCGAGCACCAGCACCTTCCCCCTCGAATGTACAAGCGATCCCGAAAGCGCAAAAACGGTAGCACCTGGGTCGCGTATTACTACCGCGACTTGCTCGGCAATGACATGCCTCTGGGCAAGGATCTCGACAAGGCTCGGCTGAAGTGGGCCGAGCTCGAAGCCAAGGAAAAGCCGCTCGACCTGCGCACCATGAAGGGAATCTTCGACCGGTACATTCGCGACGTGGTGCCAAAGAAAGCACCGCGCACGCAGAAGGACAACCTCGCGGAAATCAAGCAGCTACGGCCGATGTTCGACAGCGCTCCGATCGACTCGATCACGCCAGCAACGATCGCTGGCTACCGAGACGCACGATCCGCGAAGGTCCGCGCGAACCGTGAGATAGCTACCCTCTCCCACATTTTCAACATTGCCCGGGAATGGGGGCTGACGACGAAGGAAAACCCCTGCCAAGGTGTGCGCAAAAACAAAGAGACGCCGAGGGACTACTACGCGAATGACGTGGTTTGGGAGGCGGTTTACAAGAAGGCAGCTCAGGAGCTGAAAGAGGCGATGGACTTGGCCTATCTGACCGGGCAAAGGCCGGCTGATGTGCTGGTCATGCGGAAGGATGATGTTGAAGGCGGATATCTGACTGTTCAGCAGAACAAAACACACAAGAAGCTGCGCATTCAGATGACGACCGCCGGAGAGGCAAATAGCTTGGGCATTTTGATTGCGGCGATCACAAAGCGAAACGCAGGGCACGTTTCGAGTTACCTGATCATCAACCAGAGCGGTAAACGGATGACTGCGACGATGCTGAGGAAGCGGTGGGACGCGGCGCGAGAGAAGGCAAAACTGGAAGCTCTTGAGCAGGGAGACGAGTTGCTGGCTAAGCGGATCGGTGAATTCCAGTTCCGGGATATTCGGCCGAAAGCGGCGTCGGAAATCAGCGATGTGGGTGACGCCAGCCTGTTGCTCGGGCACACAAAGGGCGACATTACTGAGCGAGTTTATCGCCGTGTCGGGGCGATCGCCAAACCCTCAAAATAGGCAAAAAATGCGTTCCATAACTCGAAACACGCCCCTTGTAGAATGCGGTCTGTAGAGGTGCTGCAAAACAAAAGTATTGGAACGAAAAAACGTCTGAGGCCGCGTATTCAGCGGCTTCCCATAGCGGTCTTGAAAACCGTCGACTGTAACAGATCCATTAGTTCGAATCCCATTGCCTCCGCCATATTCTGTACCGACAAAGCCCTGATTATTCAGGGCTTTGTTGTTTCTGGCATTCCTAAATTTTGGTCCTCTGGCGAGGGATCGTTTCCGCATCTTCTCGACCATTTCCGCAGCCCTTCCGAGACGGGAGCGAATGAAGGGACCGTTGAAGCCTTCGTCATCCAAAGATGAATGCAGGCCTTACGACACAGCGCTGAAGACGCCTGAGCTCTCTGCCAGCAGCCGTTCGGCTCGAAGAAAATCGACAAACGCCCTGAGCGGCGAAGGCATGTGACGGCGCCCGTGGTAGTAAAGAAACGGACCGTCGAAGGCCTGCCACCAATCTTCGAGAATCGGCACCAGCCGACCATCGGACAGCGGCTCGCGCAGAAAGTCCTCGAAGGTATAGACGATGCCCAGTCCATTGATGGCCGAACGGATTTTCAAATCGTGCGACGACGTCAGCAGTTGCCCCTGAGGCGGGATACGCACAATACGGCCGTCTCGATGGAACTCGAACACGCCCACTTTTCCACTCTCGAATCGATGGCCAAGCAAGTCATGGTCCGGCAGTTCTTCGGGGTGAGTGGGCGTCCCACGTTCAGCCAGATAGCCCGGGGCGGCCGCCGCAACGAAGCGCTGGCGACGCGGGCCGATGGGCACGGCGATCATGTCCTTGGCGAGGCTCTCTTCATAGCGCACGCCGGCGTCATACCCGCCAGCGTTGACGTCGACGAAGGTGTTATCCATGACGACTTCGACACTGACCCCTGGATAAAGACGCAGAAACCGCGCCAGCAGGTCGGGCAACAAAAAGCGGGCCACCGGCACCGGCACATTGAGCTTCAGCGTGCCGACCGGCCGCTGAGCGTCGTCGTCCAGATCGTTGAAGGCGGCGTCGATTTCTTGCAAGGCCGGGCGCAGGCGCTCGAGCAATCGCTCGCCGGCCGCCGTCGGCGTGACGCTGCGAGTGGTTCGATTGAGCAGGCGCAAGCCCAGGTCGCCTTCCAGCCGACGTATGCAGTCGCTTAGCGACGAGGCCGACAAACCCCGCTTCTGTGCGGCAGCACGAAAGCCCCTTGCCTCAACCACCGCAGCAAATATAGACACATCGGTAAGGTTTGGTTTACGCATCAATGCCTCCTCCACAGGCGCCTGACTGTACGCCACACCGTACGGGCTATCCACCAATACCCGACTTATCCTCGCGCACTCGTACACCGATACTGCTCACTCGCCCCGCCAACCGGGAACCTGCAACGCGAATGAGAATACCCCGATGAGCCATTCACCCGCTACGCCGAACAATACCGCGAGCCAACGTATCCTAAAGGCCGCCCGAACGCTGTTCGCCATTGCCGCGCTGGCCGGCACGCTGGCTGCGCAAGCCGCTCCCCGAACCGAGCCGAAGCCGGATTGGTCGACCCACGACATGCCCAGCCAGAAAGGCCGCATCGTGCTGGTGACCGGAGGGACCAGCGGCATGGGCTATGAAGACGCACTGGCCCTGGCCCGAGCCGGTGCCGAGGTAATCATCGCCGCACGGAACGCGGAGCGCGGCCGCGAAGCTATCGCAAACATCAGGCAAGCCGTGCCCGAGGCGCGCGTGCAGTTCGAAACGCTGGATCTTGCCAATCTGCAATCCGTACGCGACCTCGCTAACCGTCTGCAGGGACGCCTGCCAAGGCTCGATGTGCTCATCAACAACGCCGCGATCATGTCGCCGCCGGTTCGAGGCGTTTCGGCCGACGGCTACGAGATGCAGCTGGCGACCAATTACCTGGGGCATTTCGCCCTGACCGGCCTGCTGATGCCCTTGCTACGCAAAAGCGACGATGGTCGGGTGGTCAGCCTGTCGAGCATCGCCGCAGGGCGGGCAATCCTGAACTTCGATGACCTGCAGGCTGAGCGCAATTACGACCCGTTCGCCACCTACAGCCAATCGAAACTGGCGGTACTCAAGTGGAGTATTGATCTGCAGCAGCGCAGCGATGCCGCCGGCTGGGGGATACGCAGCATCGCCGCTCACCCCGGCGTCGCCGTGACTGAGCTGATCGCCCGTGGGCCTGGCCTGGACAGTAAATTCGGCAAACAATGGGCTGTAGAGCGGGATATGTATCATTCCGCAGCGCAGGGCGCGCTGCCCACGCTGTATGCAGCGACGGCGCTGGAGGCTGTTGGCGGTGCCTACTATGGGCCCACCGGAGACAACGAGAAGCGCGGACCGCTGGGCTTCGCCAGGATGCCTGCGGCCGCAGCCGATCGCTCGGACTCCGACGCGCTGTGGCAACTCTCTGAGCGACTGACCGGCGTCACCTACCGCTGACCGCCCTGGCACGGACAAGCTCCGTGCCATTGCCTCGACACTCCTACAGGAGCGCAACATGAATATGTCACTTCTCGCCCACCGCACGAGCGCCATCATCAATGCCGAGGCTCACGAGCTGCGCCCTGCGCTGAATGGTTTTCTGCTGTTCGTTTGCCTGTTCGCCGGCTATTTCATGCTCCGTCCGATCCGCGAATCGATGGGCATCACTGCCGGCGTCGAGAACTTGCAATGGCTGTTTACCGCGACCTTCTTCGTCATGCTGGCGGCCGTTCCGCTGTTCGCCTGGCTCAGCGCACGCGTGCCGCGCCTGCATTTCGTGGACTGGGTGTACGGATTTTTCTGCGCCAACCTCCTGTTGTTCGCCGCCTTGTTCCTGGGCGAGGAAAGCCCGTGGCTGGCGCGAGTGTTTTACGTCTGGATATCGGTCTACAACCTGTTTGTCATTTCGGTCGCCTGGAGCCTGATGGCCGACGTGTTCGACAGTGCCCAGGCCAAACGCCTGTTCGCTTTCATCGCGGCGGGCGCCAGCGTCGGCGGCCTGAGTGGTCCCGCGCTGAGCGCCTTGCTGATCGGTCCGCTGGGCGAGTCCGGCCTGATGCTGTTGGCCGCTGTTCTGCTGGGCGCTGCGATGTGGTTCAAGCGCCAGTTGATGCGCTGGCGTGAACGGGGTGGCGCAGGACGCCCCGATGCCGCGCCGAGCGAAAACCCTCGCAGGCCGTTGCCGGGCAATCCCTTCAGCGGTTTGACGGCGATTTTGAAATCACCTTATCTGTTCGGCATTTGCGGCTTCGTAGTGCTGCTGGCCACGGTCACCACTTTCCTCTACCTCGAGCAGGCTCGTGTCGTTGCCGAACACTTCCCGAACCGCGAGGCGCAGGTGCGCGTGTTCGGCATCATCGATTTTGTCGTGCAGGCGGGCGCCCTGCTCTGCCAGCTGTTCATCACTGGACGCGTCGCCCAAAAGCTAGGCGTCGGCGTGCTGTTGGCCATGGTGCCGCTGGTCATGTGTGCGGGGTTTATCGGGCTGATCTTCGCCCCAAGCTTTGGCCTGATCGCCGCGCTGATGATCGTGCGCCGCATCGGTGAGTACGCCTTCGTGCGCCCAGGCCGGGAGATGCTGTTTGCGCCACTCGATGCCGAAAGCAAGTACAAGGCAAAGAACGTTATCGACACGGTGGTCTACCGCGCTGGCGACGCCATCAGTGCCTGGGCGAAAAGCGCGCTGGACGCGCTCGGTCAAGGTGCAGGCATGGCAGCACTGGTAGGCGCATTGTGTGCACTGCTATGGGGACTGCTGGGATGGCGACTCGGCGAGCGGGCGGATCGACGATCCAATGTGTTGGCAGCGCGTCAAACCCCCGCCTGATGTTCTCCGGCGAATGATGGCGATGAAGGAGCAACCACGTTCCGCACCCACCAATTCGCCAACTCGCATTCAACATGGCCGGCACCCGATCAGGCTCAAACAAGAAACTGTCACAGCTCCCTAAAAAACTGGACGGCCATCAGCGTTTGACGGCGTAATACGCGCGCTGTAAATCCGCGACTTCCCTTGTTGCCGTTGGCGCCTCTGGGCACTTGTGCCGTTCGCGTACAGGCCCCTTCCAACGGGCAATCGGGCATCGCCAGCCTGCGCAATCGTTGCGCTCATTTTGGAGAGCAGGGAATGGAACATGTCGATCATGTATTGATCGTGGACGATGATGGCGAGATCAGGGAACTGGTCGGCAATTACCTCAACAAGAATGGTCTGCGCACCACCGTGGTTGCGGATGGCCGTCAGATGCGGGCGTTTCTGGAAACCAACAAGGTGGATTTGATCGTACTCGACATCATGATGCCGGGCGATGATGGGCTGCTGCTGTGCCGTGAACTTCGCGTCGGAAAGCACAAGGCAACGCCGGTGCTGATGCTGACCGCGCGCAGCGACGAGACCGATCGCATCATTGGTCTGGAAATGGGCGCCGACGATTACTTGGCCAAACCTTTCGCTGCGCGCGAACTGCTCGCCCGCATCAATGCCGTTCTGCGTCGTACGCGCATGCTGCCGCCCAACTTTGTGGTCAGTGAAAGTGGCCGAAAGCTTAAATTCGGGCGCTGGCGCCTCGACACCACCGCTCGCCATCTGCTCGATGAAGACGATACGCTCGTCTCGCTGAGCGGCGCCGAGTACAGGCTGCTGCGAGTGTTTCTCGATCATCCGCAGCGGGTCCTGAGTCGTGACCAATTGCTCAACCTGACCCAGGGCCGTGACGCGGACATGTTCGACCGGTCGATCGATTTGTTGGTCAGCCGCGTGCGTCAGCGGTTGCTCGATGACGCGCGCGAACCGCTGTACTTGAAGACGGTGCGCAATGAAGGCTACGTCTTTACCTATGCGGTCGAAGTGCTCGAGGAGCAAGCATGAAACTCGCCTTGCAATGGCCTCGCACGCTGGCATCGCGGCTGTGGCTGGTGTTCCTCGTCGGCCTGATACTCGCCCAGTCCCTGATGTTCGCCGCCCAGTATTACGAACGCTACGAAAGCACCAAGACGGCCATGCTGGGCAATTTCGAGCACGACACCGCGACCTCCATCGCCATCCTCGACCGTCTGCCTGCCGCTGAGCGCCCGGCGTGGACCCAGCGCCTGCAGCGTCGCAACTACGACTATCTGCTGCGCGAGCACGATGCCGGAAGTCCGCTGACCTCGAATGATCTGGCCGGGACTGCGGCGCAATCACTGCAAGTCGCCCTGGGCCGTGACTATGTGCTGACCTTTGTGGAAATCACGGACTCACGCCCGCATTTTCAGGCGCAGTTGCGACTGTCTGACGGTAGCCCGGTCACCATCGACGTGCGCCCTTCTGTCAGGCCGTTGTCACCCTGGCTGCCTTTCGCCCTGTTCGCTCAGTTGGTGTTGATGATCGGCTGTACCTGGCTTGCGGTGCGGATCGCGATACGCCCGCTAAGCCGCCTGGCCGAGGCAGTTGAAAACCTTGATCCGAACGCACATCCGATGCACCTGGATGAAAGCGGCCCGCGCGAGGTGGCCTATGCCGCCCGTGCCTTTAACAGCATGCAGGCGCGGATTGCCGCTTATCTCAAAGAGCGCATGCAACTGCTGGCGGCGATTTCACATGACCTGCAAACGCCCATCACGCGCATGAAACTGCGCGCCGAGTTCATGGAGGATTCAGCCGAGAAAGACAAACTGGGCAACGACCTCAACGAAATCGAGCATCTGGTGCGCGAGGGTGTCGCCTATGCTCGCAGCGTTCATGGCGCAACCGAGGCCAGTTGCCGCATCAGTCTGGACGCCTTTCTCGACAGTCTGGTCTGCGACTACCAGGACACCGGTCGAGAGGTCAGCCTGAGCGGCAAGAACGGCGCGGTCATCGAAACCAGGCCGCATGCCCTGCGCCGTATTCTGGTGAATCTGGTGGACAATGCGCTGAAGTACGCTGGCACGGCCGAAGTGCAAGTCAGTGCAACCGCAGGCACCGGCGTGTCGATCAGTGTGCTCGACCGCGGCCAAGGCATTCCCGAAGAGGTGCTGGCAGACGTGGTCAAGCCGTTCTATCGGGTGGAAAACTCACGCAGCCGCAGCACAGGCGGCACCGGTCTGGGCCTGGCCATCGCTCAGCAATTGGCCATCGCGATTGGTGGTTCACTGACGTTGCGCAACCGCGACGGTGGCGGTCTCTGCGTCACCCTCGACATCGGCGTCCAGCCCTAGCCCGCGAGGGCTGCACATCAACGTGCGGCCGCTATCGGCTGGATACAGTGGCACGCATTTATAAGCCACTGTATCCAGCGCCCTTACAGACTCAAAACAACGCATAACCGCCGGTTGTCGAACACAGCCGGTATACATGCCCCTGCAAGAATTCCCTCCATCGACTCGCCACCGGATCCCCGAATGGCGAGCCCTGACCATGCATTTTTCAGCGGCAGTCATTCCGATTGCCAGAAAACACTGTTGTTCTCCAGCTGCCTCCAACCAATGAAAAAAGGAATGATCATGCGCAATATCAAATCGCTTTTGGCTGTCACCATCACCGCTGCATTGGCACTGACCTCTGCGTATAGCACGGCTGCCGTTGAACCCGGCGCCGCCAAGCCGACCGTCGTTCTGGTTCATGGTGCATTCGCCGAATCGTCCAGCTGGAATGGGGTTGCCGCTCAGTTGCTGAAACAGGGATATCCCGTCGTTGCCGCAGCCAACCCATTGCGTGGCGTCAAGCAGGACTCGGATTATGTCGCCGATATCGTCGAGCATACGGCCGGTCCGGTAATCCTCGTTGGCCATTCGTACGGTGGCTCGGTGATCACCAACGCGGTTCACGACAATCCGAAAGTCAAAGCGCTTGTTTATGTCGCAGCCTTTGCGCCGGACAAAGGCGAAACCGCCATTGAACTGTCCGGTCGTTATCCGGGAGGCACCCTGGGTCCGACCCTCGCCGCCCCGGTGCTGCTGAAGGACGGCAATAAGGATCTCTATATTCAACAGGACAAATTCGGCCAGCAATTCGCCGCCGATGTACCCGCCGCCGAGTCGGCGCTGATGGCCGCCACGCAACGGCCGATCAGCGAGGCTGCGTTGAAGGAAGGGTCTGGCGAACCGGCCTGGAAAAAACTGCCGTCATGGTTCATCTACGGTTCGGCGGACAAGAACATTCCTGAGGCGGCGCTGAAGTTCATGGCTGATCGCGCGGGCTCGAAAAAGACCGTTACCGTCCAGGGGGCGTCCCATGTGGTGATGACGTCCAACCCGCAGAAAGTCACCGCGCTGATCATTGAAGCGGCCCAGGCCAGCGCCACCGGACAATCGCGCTAAACGATACGGTCGCCCGTACGCCGGGCTTGCACACACGTTTGTTGCTTCGACAAGAACCAGATCCGGCGCCGCGCGTCGGGTCTGTCTTGCTTAATGCGCAGCGGAACTTCCAGCGCTACTTTTCCCTCAACCGCAATGGTCTCCAGATGGAAATGACGTTAGCATTTCATCCATCCGGCTTAAGAAGCCTGTTTTTTCAGATCAGGGTCGCATTGTGGAAAAGCTAAAACGCCTTCAGAGCGGAATCGAAGGGCTCGACGCGCTGCTTCAGGGAGGCCTGGTCGCGGGCGCTTCATATATCATTCAGGGGCGTCCGGGTTCGGGCAAAACCATCCTTGCCAATCAGCTGGGGTTCCACCATGCCCGCAACGGCGGTCGCGTTCTGGTCGCTACGTTGCTGGCCGAGTCGCACGACCGGTTGTTCCAGTTTCTGTCGACGATGAGTTTTTTCGACGCTTCTCGAGTGGGTGCAGAAATACAATTCGTCAGCGCATTCGATACCCTGGAAAACGAGGGCCTCGACCAGGTCGTGAAACTGCTCAGGCGCGAAATCAGTCGGCAGAAAGCCACGGTCATGGTCGTCGACGGTTTGCTCAATGCGCGCTCCAAAGCCGACTCACCCATCGACACGAAAAAATTCATCTCCGAACTGCAAGGCCACGCGGCGTTCGCCGGTTGCACCGTGCTGTTTCTCACGAGTTCGCGCCTTGACGACGGCAGCCCCGAACACACGATGGTCGACGGCGTCATCGAAATGGGCGAAGAGCTTTTCGGCACCCGCTCGGTGCGACGCATTCACTTGCGCAAGACCCGCGGCAGCGGCGCGTTGACGGGTCTCCACGAATGTGAAATCACCGATGACGGCCTCGTCGTCTATCCACGCCTTGAAACTCTGTACAAACGCCCTTCCGCCCCGGACAGCGCCGACATGACGCGCATTCCCAGCGGCATCGCGTCACTGGATGAGATCCTCGGCGGCGGACTGTATAGCTCCAGCGTGTCGCTGGTCATGGGTCCTTCAGGGATCGGAAAAACCACCCTGGGGCTGAAATTTCTGGCGCAGTCGACGCCCGAAGCGCCGGGCCTGCATTTCGGCTTCTATGAAAGCCCGCAGCGCCTGCGCCTGAAAGGCCAATCGCTCGGCATCAACATTGAAGACATGGAACACAGCGGTGCGCTGAGCATTGCCTGGCAACCGACCACCGAGGGTTTGCTGGACGGCCTCGGCGCGCGATTGCTGAGCATCGTCGATGAAAAAGGCATCAAGCGCTTGTTCATCGATAGCCTGAGCGGCATGACCAGGGTTTCCACCACCCCGGAACGCATCACCGACTTCTACAGCGCGCTGATGAACGAGCTGCGATCCAGAGGCGTGACGGTGTTCGCCTCGTGGGAGATGCGCGATTTGTTCGGCTCCGAGGTGAGCTCACCGAACTCTGACCTGTCCAGTATTGTCGACAACCTGATTCTCATGCGTTTCTTTGAGCATCACGCTGAACTTCGCAGGACGCTTTCCATTCTTAAGGTACGCGATAGCGCCTATAACCCATCGCGGTTCGAGGTGCTTATCCGTGATCAAGATGTGTTCCTGGAAAAGGCTTTGAGAAATGAACCTTCAGCCTCAGCTGAGTCATTGCCTGGTTCAATATCGTAAGTCTTCGAGCGGGTTGAAATAACATGACCACCATCCTGGTAGTCGACGACGAGTATCTGATTGCTGACATCCTTGGCTTTGCGCTTGAGGATGAAGGCTTCATGACGGTGACCGCGAGCAATGGCAAGAAAGCGCTCGACGTGCTGGAGAGAGAACGGCCAGCGCTGGTCATCACTGATTTCATGATGCCGGTCATGGACGGCCTGGAGTTCGCCGAAGCCGTGCGGGCGCAGCCCTCGGTCAAACATTTGCCGATCATTCTGATGAGTGGCGCGCAGGCGCATATCGGCATGGAGCGCTCGGACTTGTTCGATGTGGTAGTTGCCAAGCCTTTTGACATTGCCGAGATTGTGGCGCAGGTAAAGAAGCTGTTGGCGACGGACTAGCCGAGCGCGGATGGCGAGCGGCGGCGCGATTTCGGCCAGCGGTCATTGGCCGAAAGCCGCCAATCCAGTGCTGTAAAAAAGCCCGCGAAGCGGGCTTTTTCATGCGCGCAGCGAAAGTGCTGGTTACTTGCTCCTCAACAGTACATCCCCGGATGCAGGAGCAGGTTCAGTTGCTCTAGATATCTTCAAAGCGTCCACCGCAATCGAAACAGAGTTCGACCCGATAAGTGCTTTTGAGTTTTTCTCTCCGCGCCCTTCCATGGAGCTCTTGCGGATAGCTGTTACTACCACTTGATTTGGTCAATCTCCTTCTGGCTCATCGCGCGCCAATCATCCTCCTGAATCCCGTAATCATTTCGAGCCGCCTCGATGGCCTCCTCCAGGGACAACATCAGATGATCGCCCTCAACCTGCTGGCAGCTGTAGTCAATGAAGCGAATTTCCAGGTAAACCGGCGGCTCGTCTTTTCCCTCTACGCTGAGGCCGAACAGCACGATAGCGCTCACGGATGGGCGGTATTCGCAAGGCTGTCGTACGTACGCAAAGAGGTGTTTGGGGGCATGATGCATTGGCTTGCCTGTCCTTTAGTGGCTTTAACCGAAATTGCAAATCATATAGGCCGCTTTCGCCCCGTAACGCTGCGTCCACGGTTTTACTCCATCCCAGTGTGTCGCCAATGCGCGACGCCTCAGGGTGAAAGAGCAACTGACGATCCTGATCGGCGATAAAAGCAAAGGTACCTTCGTGATGAAAGTGACGACTGATCAAGGTGTGCAGCGCGTTGTCCTCGCGAAGATAAACCGAGCCCCCGATGATGCCCATGCAACGCTTGGCAGCGTCATAAAAGGGTTCGGAAATGAACACGACAAGATTGCCCGCCGACGATGTGTAAGCCGAGCGCTGTAGAGCGATGATGCAGCGGTTTTGCACTCAAGCCATCGTCGTTTTCGCTAACTTGAGATGCTCGCGCGGGCATGCTCAAATACGCGATGGCTTTTTGCTACGGTGACCTCGTTTGAAGCATTATCATGGATTGATTATCATTTTTTCGGCAACGACGCTGCTCTTCATCCTCGCCCAGGTATGGCACGCACAATCCGCTATGCAAGAAAAAAGGCAGGAGCAGGAACGCCAGCTCAAAGGTCTCGCGCGCATCCTGAATGTCCAGGCCGAAAAAATCTCTGATGAGTCAACTCATATCGATTCTGTGACCTATGCCGATGAGGTCATGCGTATCTCATACACACTCAAAAAAGTTACGAAAGACGAAGTCGATAACGACGCGTTCTGTAATGTTTCCCCACCAACTTTGAAGATCTTTAAATGATAAAAACTATTCCGATGTGGCAAATGATGATGCTCACCAGAGGCAAGATCATGGGGTTGGTAATTCTGGGGTTCTTACCTGCTTTTATCATCGGCGGTGCGTGGATTTTCCTCGAAGGATTGCAAAGCGGGCAAACCCGCAAGGCTGCGATGGGGCTTATCTGTGTGATTTTTTTTGGTTTGGGTATTCTGCTTCTCGCGCCGTCCAAACAATACGTTCCAGGCAAGACATTTCAGGCGTACAGGAATAAAAAACTCCATACACAGAAAGCCGTAAAATATGGGTACGCCATCCTTGTTCTTTTTTTCGCAATTTTCGCAATTCTTGATCCGGAACACCTACTCAAGGCACTTGGCTATGTAGTAGTGGGCATTTTCGGCATTTACACTTATTCGAAAAGCCTGAAATTTCACGCCGATATCGATTATTCAACCAATGAGTATCTGACAACCTCTCTGGGATTCGCCCCAGGAGAAAAAATCCTTGTCAGCTATCAGAATTTTGAGGCGGGCGAGGTTTACGCAGGTAGCAATGCATTTGCCGCAACAGCGACCAAGTTGATCGCAGCGTCGTTCGATGGGGATCAATGGATCAAGCTGTCACGGGATATGAACCAGATTTCGCGCATTGGTATTATTGGCGATGAAAACCAAAATTATTTCGTTAAATTGCAATTCAATGATGGCGCCGATGCATTGTTGTGCGTTGGTCTATTCGAAAAACTCACTTCAAGTCCAGCCCTGATCATAAAAAAGCTCCTTGAAGCGATTGATACGAGTCTCCTGGGTGCTGGTGGCGCTTCGAAAACAGCACAAAGACGCCGGGTGGTTGTCAACTCTGATACTGCGGCCTCGCCTTCCGAAAACGTTGTTCATCAAGCTCCGCCAGCATCGAGTGCACCTACACGTAACATTGAAGTCCCCTCCAGTGTATTGGACGCCACCAAGGGCGCCGAAGATGCTTCTCCCGGCCGCAGACTGGAGCTTTAACAATGTCGCACTGTACAAAGTTTGAGTTTTCCTACGTTAACGAAGAGGCCATCGCAAAAGCTTTCGGCAAGATGGGGCTCAAACCAACGACAGGCCTGGTGTCCGTATTTTCCAGCGACTTCAGTAAAAAAGTGCTGAGCAAAATAGGCTATATGGGTAATCAGCAGTTTAGAGCCATCTATAGCCAAACCGCCGGCGGATTCAGTCTGTTTGTTTGCCAGATCGAGGAAGGCTCATACAAACTGCTTATCGAACGGGAAACCATTTCGGCCGGCGATGAAGCGGTCATGAGTGATCTGGCGTTGCGCTTCCAAAAGGCGTACATCAGCGTTGCCATCGATGAAACCATCAAGCGCATAGGTGCATCTGGCGTTCCAGCAAGGGTGAATGAAGCGCTGCAAGGGTTCGAAATTGAATTCGGACCTCACTACGAATACAGCATTCATGTCACGTTCAGCGGCGATGAAATTACCGAGGAAGTACACGGCGTCAAAGGCGACATTTGCACAAAACTTACAGAAGAACTCGAAGCTCTGCTTTCCAGCCCTGCTGCAGAGCTTGTGACCGAATGGAAGCCGGCATATACCGTCGTCCATGAAGAACAGACGCTTCAAATACTCAGCGCGAACTTCTGATGGAAATCAATGTTCACCATATGGAGTTGAGTAGCGTCAACGGCCCCGGGTTACGCTTGACCCTGTGGGTGCAGGGTTGTGCGCTGAATTGCAAGGGATGTTTCAACCAGGCGACCCACGCGCCCGGTCCGATCACGTTGATGCCTGTTCATGAACTGGCACAGAAAATCAATGCACTGGACATTGACGGGGTCACCCTCACCGGGGGAGAACCGCTCGACCAGGCGCCAGCGTTGTTGCAGTTGATACATGCCGTCAATGGCGAGAAAAACTGGATACTTTACACAGGCTACTCGCCAAAAGAGATATTCCAGAATGAAGCCATGATTCGAGTTGTCAAAGCCGTGGACTTGACGCTGGCCGGTCGCTATCGACATAACGCTAAACACCCCTACCAACACAAGCAATTGATCAAAACCAGCGACAGAGTCGACATCGACTTTTTCCGTAACAGCAGACCCGTAGAGTTCATCATTTCAAGTTCCGGCGTTACCAAAACCGGTCTACCGATGCATGTATAACTCAGTTCAAGCGCAGGGATAACAGGCATGAGCCGTACCAAGCAGATAACAGATCACCTCAAAGCGCGTTATGCGATTCTGGTCATTGAGACGTACGAGGAAGAGCGCGCACTCAATGAAATTTCTGGAATCGCCAAGACGCTTGGCCATCGCTTGTTCATTTGGAACTCGACCTCAGGAGTCCAGACGAATGGTGTCATTGCTGGCGACAAAACCTATGACCTGAAAATAGCTCTGGACTTCTGCGAAGAAAGAGCCAAAGAAGAAAACAGCAAGAATATCTTTGTTTTCTGTGATGCTCACAACTACCTCACCCCAAGTTCGAATCCGGTCTATCGTCGCCGCCTCCGAGATCTTGCCATCAATATTCGCTCTCGTGGATATCGAAGCAATTGTATTGTCGTGGCGCCCAGCTTTGAAATTGCCAACGATCTTCAGAAGGAAATAACGTTCATCTACTTCCCTTTGCCATCAAGGGATGAAGTCAAGGCTCAGGTTAATAACTTTGTTCGTTCCTGGCAGGGCAACAGCAGCGTCAAGATTGATCTATCCAGCGCAACCCAAGACAAGCTCATTGATGCCGCTCTTGGTCTCACGGGATTGGAAATCGACAATAGTCTCTCTCGTTCATTGGTCGCCAGCCTGAGCTTGAATGAAGAGACGGTAAAAGACCTGCTTTCCGAAAAGAAACAAATCATCCGCAAAACAGGCATTTTGGAATATATCGACTCGAAAGTGAGCCTGGAGGATGTCGGAGGTCTGGCCACGCTCAAGAAGTGGCTGCATTTACGTAGCCAGTGTTTCGGGCAACTCGCTCAGGAATTCGGCGTTGGCACTCCGAAAGGTTTGCTGCTGACGGGAGTGCCCGGTTGCGGCAAGTCGCTAACGGCCAAATGCGTGGCGTCATCCTGGAACATGCCCTTGTTGCGGTTGGACATGGGAAAAATCTTCCAGGGGGTTGTGGGTTCCTCGGAATCCAATATTCGTTCTGCATTGCGTACTGCCGAAGCTGTTTCACCGTGCATTTTATGGATCGATGAAATTGAAAAAGGGCTTTCCGGCTCCTCCGGTGGAGCATCTGATGGTGGAACGGCCACGCGTGTATTCGGCACGCTGTTGACCTGGATGCAAGAAAAAACCGCACCCGTATTTGTCTTTGCGACCGCCAACAACATCAACAGCTTGCCTCCGGAGTTGCTGAGAAAGGGTCGATTCGACGAGATATTTTTCGTTGATTTCCCGTCGACAGCAGAAAGAAAAAAGATTCTTGAAATTCATCTGAAAAAATCCAAGCGTGACCCGGCAAAATTTGACCTGGATCGATTGTCCGCGCTCGGCGGCGAGTCGAATTTCGGTAAAGACATTGTGCTTTCCGGTGCCGAAATCGAAGCGTGGGTCGGGGACTCGCTGATTGAAGCGTTTTCACGACGGATGAATGACTCCGGTAATGACAGTGACCTGACTATGGCGGATTTTGAAACGACCATTTCGCGTTTGGTACCCATGAGCAAAATGCGTAAAGACGAGTTCACAAGACTTCGCGATTGGGCCAATCAAAACGCAATCAGCGCTTCGGCCATGATTGCCGGCCAGAACGAAACGGACGCTCAAATCGGCGGCAGGCAAATTGATTTTTGATTAGGGTCGTGAAGCAAATGCCAAGGCCTGCACGCGCATGGCGGCGCGGAAAGTCCTGAAGAATCAAACGGAAAATTCGCGCCTCGATGATCCCGAATCTGGGCATTTGCTGCCGATCAAGGCGTAGTACGAATCAAGACTATGTTCGGTGCTTCAATGCGCGGTGCCAAAGCTAACGTGGCAACAAACGCATTGGACATCGAACAGACCCCAAGATGAGACTTTCAACGTTTTTGAACCAGCGTCGGGCATCATACGATCACTTCAACGTCCGATAGCAAGCGCACTAAATTGTACGCGACCGGAAAAATCCACTCGAAGCGTAATCCCCGGATGACCCGGTTTTCCTGTACAGCTTCTGACTCGCAGCTAAATCCAAGGAATTAATCCCTTCGAATGAAGTCCGGCGCCCAACTCTATCGTTCATCGACGCGATTTGATATCGAGTAGCCATTAGTTACCTTCCGATGCCAATTCCGGAGAACTCTAAGTTTGCCTTGGACGCGTTATCAGAAACATTCTGTTGCATCGGGAAACCACTTGGATCCAAGCTTCCGACAAGCGGCAATGATGACCTTATTGCTTTTTTATCAATCGGTTAGAAGTATCTTTTTTCATTGTATGAATTTTCTGTCAGATAACAGACACCCCCAACTCCCCCTCCCAATCTATGGTTCTCCCTATAGCCGTGGCCATACGCCGATGCACTAACAGGGAGTAGTAATGGACAACATCGTTATCGCCGACAAAGCCAGTTCTCAACTCACCGCACAGAACTGGGGTAACGTTCAGCTCAATCAGCCTTCCGTTGTACAAATTCCGGCCCGGCCCGAGCAACTGGCGTCGACCAGTCGCAGCGGTCAGGATTTGATCCTGAATCTGAAGTCTGGCGAGCAGATCAAAATCACCAATTTCTTTGTCACCAGCCCCGACGGCGTACCCAGTGACATTGTGTTCCAGGGAGATGACGCCACGCTGTGGCAGGCGCGCTATAACGCAGAACCCTTCAATGGTTTTACCTTCGATGAAATCGGCTCGCTCGACGAGTTGATCGCCGGTGTCGGCGTGGTGGATGGCGCCACACCCGCGTGGGCGATCGCCGGGCTCGGCCTGCTGGGCGCGGGCGGCGCGGCGGCGGCTGCGGGCGGTGGCGGTGGCGGAGGCGGTGGTGGCGGCAATGGCGACGCGACGCCGCCCGCCCCGGCCACCGGTCTGAGCTTGTCAGCCGATGGCCGCGTGTTGAGTGGATTCGGCGAAGCCGGCAGTGTGGTTCAAATACGCGATGCGGCCGGCAATCTGCTGGGTTCCGGCACCGTCGGTGCTGACGGACGCTTCCAGGTTGACCTGAACACCCCGCAAACCAACGGCCAACCCCTCGATGTGACGCTGACTGACGGTGCGGGCAATGTGTCCACACCGGGCACGGTGACCGCGCCGGACACCACTGCGCCTACCGCCCCGGCCAAT
The DNA here is from genome assembly GCF_055484735.1 of Pseudomonas sp. 15C. Classification (NCBI taxonomy): domain Bacteria; kingdom Pseudomonadati; phylum Pseudomonadota; class Gammaproteobacteria; order Pseudomonadales; family Pseudomonadaceae; genus Pseudomonas; species Pseudomonas sp. 15C. The sequence continues at coordinate 80,769 of NZ_JBUDGD010000010.1, forward strand.
CTCAGCGTCAGCGCCGATGGCACGCAACTCAGCGGCAGCGGTGAAGCCGGCGCGACCATTCAGGTGCGCGCGGCCGATGGTCGCCTGTTGGGCAGCGCTGTGGTGGCGGCGGATGGCACCTTCAGCGTGACGCTCAGCCCGGCACAAACCGGCGGACAGCCGTTGACCGTCAATGCCATCGATGCGGCCGGAAATATCTCCACGGGCGCGACAGTCAGCGCACCGGAAATTGTCGAACCGCAAACGCCCGCCAATCTCGGTCTGAGCAGTGACGGCAGCCAGCTCAGCGGTACCGCCAGGGCCGGCACCACGGTCGAAGTGCGGGCCGCCAATGGTGACGTGATCGGGCGTGCCACGGTCGGCGCTGACGGTACCTTCACGGTGACCCTCAGCCCAGCGCAAGCCAACGGTGAAGTGATCAGCGTTGTCGCGCTCAATAGTGTCGGCGCGCAATCGCCTGCGGTGACATTCAACGTACCGGACATCACCGGCCCCGCTGCCGCCACGGATGTATCCGTCGGCAGCGATGGCCTCACGGTCACCGGCCGCGGCGAGCCCGGCAGTACGGTCAGTGTCACCAATGCTCAAGGCACCGTGCTCGGCACGGCGCTGGTCGCGGCGGACGGCTCGTTTACGGTGCAACTCAACGCGGCGCAAATCGACGGTGAAGCACTCAGCGTGCAACTCACCGACGCTGCGGCCAATCCTTCGCCCGCGGTGACCGTCATCGCAGTCGACCTCGACGGCCTGACGCAGCCCAGCGACATCGATCTGAGCGTGGATGGCGCGCAAATGAAAGGCCGCGGCCAGGTCGGTTCCACCGTGACCGTGCGGGATGCCAACGGCACCGTGCTCGGCTCCGCTGTGGTCGGCGCCGACGGCACCTTCACCGTGCAATTGAGCCCGCCACAGAACAATGGCGAAACCCTGCAGATCAGCGCCAGCGACAGCGCGGGCAACACTTCCGCCCCGCTGAGCTTTGTAACGCCTGACACCCAAGGCCCGGCGCCACTGACGGGCGTCACTCTGGATAACCAGGGGCAGACGCTGACCGGTCAGGGTGAGGCCGGCGCCGCCGTCACCGTGCGCGATCCGGCAGGCAATATCATCGGCACCGGCACGGTCGGCAGCGACGGCAATTTCTCCGTCAACCTCTCGACACCGCAGACCGATGCACAACAACTGCAAGTGATTCAGACTGACGCCGACGGCAACCCATCGGCGCCGGTCAACGTCACGGCGCCTGATCTGACGGTACCGGTTGCAGTCTCCGATGTGGACATTTCCGCGAACGGCGCTGTGGTTACCGGTAACGGTCAGCCCGGCGCCACCGTGACCGTCACCGACGCCGGCGGCGTGGTCTTGGGAACCGTTGTAGTCGGCAGCGATGGCCGCTTTGAAATCAACCTCTCCTCGCCGCAAACCAACGGCCAGAATTTGAACGTCGTGCAGACTGACGCCTCGACGTCGGCTTCGCCGGCGGTGCCGGTTCAGGCGCCCGATATTCAGGCGCCGACTGCGCCTGCGGATCTGGCACTGGATCCGACGGGCAGCACACTCACCGGTACCGGCGAGCCCGGTGCCACGGTGTCGGTCAAGGACCTGGCCGGCAACACGCTGGGCACCGCGATCGTTGACGGCAACGGTGCATTTACGGTCTCGTTGAACAGTCCGCAGACCAACGGTCAACCGCTGCAAGTCAGCCAATCGGATGGTGTCAACGTTTCTCCCAGCACCCCGCTAACGGCGGCAGACATTACCGCTCCTTTGGCACCCGATAATCTCGTCTTGAACAGCAATGGCGTAACACTGACCGGTACCGGGCAGGCCGGAAGCACCGTCACCGTCACCACGCCGGATGGCACGGTGCTCGGCACCACGCTGGTGGCCAGCAACGGCAGCTTCACCGTCAACCTCAGCCCGGCGCAACTTGACGGCCAAGTGCTCAGCGTCATTCAGACCGATGCGAGCACCCTGCCCTCGCCGGCCACGCCGGTCACCGCACCGGACGTCACCGCCCCACCAGTGCCGACCGGGTTGATCATCGACCCGGCGGGTGCCACGGTCAGCGGCACCACACAGCCGAACAATACCGTCCAGGTGCTCGACGCCGACGGCAACGTCATCGGCACCGCGACCGCTGACGGCACGGGCGCTTTCACGGTCAACCTCGATACCGCGCAGACCAACGGCGAAGCCCTGCAAGTGGTGGTGTCGAACGGCACCAACGCTTCATTGCCGGGCGCTGTCACTGCACCGGATGACACCCCACCGGCGCCGGTCAGCGATCTGGCGCTCAACCCGGCAGGCGATCAGGTTTCCGGCCTCGCCGAGCCCGGCACCTTGGTCACCGTCCGCATCCCCGGCGGCGGTACGGTGTTGGGCACCGCGACGGCGGGTGCGGATGGCCGCTTCGTGGTGACCCTGAGTCCACCGGCCGAGCCTGGCGGTAATCTGGAAGTGATCAGCACTGACGGCGGCGGCAACGTTTCGCCGGCCGTCCCGCTGGCAGGTCTTGACGGTTCTCAAGTCGCGACCCCGAATGATCTCGCCTTGAGCGTCGACGGTTTCACCCTCACCGGCGCAGGAACGCCCGGTTGCACGGTGACCGTGACCAACAGTAACGGCGATCTACTCGGGTCAGGCCTGATCAATGAATTCGGCCGCTTCACCTTGTTGCTCAATGCCAAACAGATAAACGCGCAAGTGCTGCAAGTCACCGCCACCAGCCCTGACGGTGATGTCTCCGTACCGGGCACGGTAACGGCCGCCGATGGCACGCCACCCGAGGCGGTGAGCAATCTGGTATTGAATGCCACCGGCAGTGCACTGACCGGCCGTGGCGAAGCCGGCGCGACCGTCACCGTCACCGACAGCAACGGCACGGTGGTGGGCACCGCACTGGTGGCCAGCAATGGCAGCTTCAGCCTGACGTTGACGCCAGCGCAGCTCAATGGCCAGGCGCTCACCGTGATCCAGAGCGACGCCGCCGGCAACCCTTCGCAGCCTGCCAGCCTCATCGCCACCGATCTGCAGCCGCCCGCCGCCGCAACCGGCGTCACCATCAACGATGTCGGCACCGTGGTCAAAGGCCAGGGCGAAGCCGGCAGCACCGTGACCGTGCGTGATGCCGTCGGCAATGTATTGGCCACCGGAGTGGTCGATCAGAGCGGCAACTTCCAGGTCACCCTGCCCAACGCGCAGACCACCGGCGAGACCCTGCAAGTCACCCTGGCCGATGCCAACGGCAACACTTCCACCGCTACCGGCGTGCTCACTATTGATGGCACCCCGCCCGCCGCCGTGCAGAACCCACTGATCAGCGCCGACGGCACTGCGCTCAGCGGCACCGGCGAAGTCGGTGCGACGGTCAACGTCACCAACGCCAGCGGCACGGTGTTGGGCAGCGCTGTGGTCGGCGCCGACGGTTCGTTCAGCGTGACGCTGGCGCCCGCGCCCACCAACGGTGAAGCGTTGGCGATCAGCCAGACCGATGCGGCCGGCAATGTCTCGCCATCGACCAGCCTCAACGCGCCCGACATCAGTCCTCCGGCTGCACTGACACAGGTCGTGGTGAATGCCGACGGTGTGACCGTGACCGGTCATGGCGAGCCTGGCGCCACCGTGTCCGTGCGTAGCGCCGACGGCACGGTACTCGGTACCGCGCAGGTCGGCAGCGGCGGCGCGTTCAGCGTCACCCTGAGCACGCCACAGCTGAATGCCGAGGTGTTGACGGTTACTCAGGAAGACCCGCCGGGCAATGTGTCGACGGCCGTCGAAGTGATCGCGGTAGACCTGACCCCGCCGGCCATTCCGAGCGGGCTGACCTTGAACGCCGCCGGCGTGCAACTGGCCGGTAACGCCGAGGCCGGCAGCACGGTCACGGTGCGCGACAGCCAGGGCAACCTCCTTGGCACCACAACGGCCGCCGCCAATGGCACGTTCCAGCTGACGCTCAATAGCGCGCAAGCCAACGGCCAGTCGCTGAACGTCACGGCCACGGACGCGGCGGGCAATCCGTCCGCTCCGGCCATCGTCAACGCCGCCGACACCACCGCGCCGGTGGCGGCGACCGATCTGGCGGTCAGCGCCAACGGTGCGACGTTGACCGGTATCGGTGAAGTCGGCGCCAGCGTCGAAGTGCGTGACGCTGGCGGTGCGCTGTTGGGCACCGCCACTGTCGGCAACAACGGCAATTTCAGCATCACTTTGTCGCCGGCGGCGGTCGCCGGTTCGACGCTTTCCGTCGTGCAGATCGATGCCGCCGGCAACAGCGGCCCGGCGACTCCGGTGACTGCGCCAGGCAATCTGGCGGAAAGTGCGCCGACCAATCTGGCCCTCAGCGCCGACGGCCTGACCCTGACCGGCTCAGCCACCGCTGGCAGCACCGTAAGCATTCGCAATGCCTCGGGTGTGTTGCTCGGCAGTGCAGTGGTCGCGGCCAACGGTACCTTCAGCGTTACCGTCAACGCGGCGCAACTCAACGGCGAGCAATTGTCCGCCGTGGCGACATCGACTACGGGGATCAACTCGTCCCCTACCGACTACACCGCGGCCGACATCGCCGCACCAACGCCACTCAGCGAACTCAGCCTCGCGCCGAACGGCGTCGCCCTCACCGGACGCGGTGAAGCTGGCGCCACGGTGACCGTGCTGGGCACCGGCGGAGCGATCCTCGGCAGCGCAGTGGTGGCGGCCAACGGCACCTTCAGCGTGACCCTCAACCCGGCGCAAACCTCCGGGCAAACCCTGAGCCTGAGCCAGGCCGATGCCGCTGGCAACGAATCCAACAGCGTCAACCTGATCGCCCCGGACCTGCTCGCCCCCACCCCACCCGCCGCACTGGCGGTCAGCAATGACGGCAGCGTATTGACCGGCACCGGCGAAGCCGGGACCACGGTCAACGTGTTCACCGCCGCTGGAACGCTGGTTGGCACCGGCACCGTGAGCATCGATGGCAGCTTTGCGATCACCCTGACCACGCCGCAAGCCAACGGCCAGGCACTGACCGTGTCGCTGACCGACGCAGCAGGCAACACCTCGGCGGCGACACCGTTCACTTCGGTCGACAGCACGCCGCCAGCGGCCGTGGCGCAACTGGGCATCAGCGGCGACGGCGCGACCTTGACCGGGCGCGGCGAACCGGGCGCGCAGGTGCGGGTCATCGACAGCGACGGCAATGTGCTTGGGACTGCGCTGGTCAGCCCGACCGGCACCTTCACCCTGACGCTGACCCCGGCGCTGAGCAATGCCGAAGTGATCAGCGTGGTGCAGGCCGACGTGGCGGGCAACGACTCCCCGGCGGTGAGCCTGACCACCCCCGACTTCACGCCGCCCGACCCGCTGGCCAACGTCGACATCAACAGCTCGGGCGCACTGGTCACCGGCACCGGCGAACCCGGCGCGACTGTGACCGTGCGCGATGCCAACGGCACCCTGCTCGGCACCAGCGTGGTGCTTGCTGACGGCTCGTTCAGCGTGACGTTGAACCCGCCGCAGATCAACGAACAGATCCTCAACGTGCAGCAGGCCGATCCACCCGGCAACGTCAGCGCCCCGGTGCCGGTCACCGCACCGGACCTGACCCCGCCCGCCACGCCTGTGGATCTGCAGATCAACGTGGCCGGCGACGTGCTCACCGGCCGTGGCGAAGTCGGTGCCGAGGTCAGCGTGACCTTGGCCGATGGCACAGTCCTGGGCACCGGCACGGTCGGCAGTGACGGGCTATTCCAGATCACTCTGCAACCCGCGCAAACCAATGGCGAAGCGATCTTCGTCGAGCTCGCAGACGCTGCCGGCAACACCTCGCCTGCTGGCACGCTGGTCGCTGCCGACAGCACCCCGCCAGCGGCGCTGACGGATGTGGCGATCGATGCCAGTGGCAGCCTGATCACCGGCTCCGGCGCGGCGGGTTCGCAAGTGGTCATCACCAACGGGGTCGGCACCATTGTCGGCACCGGCACGGTCGCGGCGGACGGCAGTTTCAGCGTGACCCTCAATCAGCCGCTGCTCAACGGTGAAGCCCTGTCGGTCATCCAGCGCGATGCCGCAGGCAATCCGTCACCCGTAGCGCCGGTTACAGCGCCGGACGTCACCGCACCGGCTGCCCCTACAGGGCTGCAGCTCACGACTGATGGTTTGACGCTGACCGGCAGCGGTGAAGCCGGCGCCACCGTGCGCGTGCTCAGCGCGACCGGCACCGTGCTGGGCTCGGCAACCGTGGCCGCCAATGGCACCTTTAGTGTGACCCTCAACCCCGCACAGGTGAACGGCGAGCAGTTGAGCGTCAACCAGACGGATCTGGCCTCGAACACTTCCCCCACCGCGCCGTTGCAGGCGGGCGATACCACCGTTCCACTGGAGGTCGCCGACCTCAATGTCAGCCAGGACGGCCTGACCGTGACCGGCACCGGCGAGCCCGGCGCGATCGTCACCGTGCGCGACGGCGCGGTGGTGCTCGGCACGGCAACGGTAGCCGCCGACGGTAATTTCAGCGTCACGTTGTCCGCGGCGCAACTTGATGGCCGCACGCTGTCCGTAGTTCAGGCCGACGCGAACAACAACCTGTCCGAACCCGCTCTGGTCGATGCGCCGGACAGCACTGCGCCGCTCGCGCCGACCGTCACATCGTTGACCGCGGACGGCGTTTCGCTCACAGGGACTGCCGAAGCCGGCAGCACCGTGACGGTGTTGTCGGCCACTGGCACCGTGCTGGGCACTGCTGTGGCGTTGGGCAACGGCACTTACACGGTCACGCTCAACCCGGCCCAGACCAACGGCCAGGTGTTGTCGGTGATCGCGACCGATGAGGCGCTGAACGTATCGCCAGCGCTGTCCTTCCCGGTGCCGGATATCACGGATCCGGATGCCGTCACCGGCCTGACCATCAGCGGTGATCTGACCCAGCTCGCCGGGCGTGGTGAGGCTGGTGCCAGCGTCGAGGTGACCGACGCGCTCGGCACTGTCGTCGGCACTGCCACGGTCGCGGCCAATGGTACGTTCCTGGTCACACTGACGCCGGGCATCACGGCCGGCCAGGTGTTGACCGTCATTCAGACGGACGCGGCCAATAACGTTTCCGCTGATGCCATCCTGAACGTACCGGCTGTTCCGGCGCCGGACGCACCGGCCAATCTGCTCTTGTCGGGCGATGGCGCGACGCTGACCGGCACCGCAGCAATCGGCACCACCATCAACGTCTTCGGCGCTGACAACAGCCTGATCGGCACCGGAGTCACCGGTCCGGATGGCACGTTCAATATCGTGCTGACGCCTGCGCAAACCAATGGTGAGAGCCTTGAGGTCACCGCCAATACGCCGCTGGGCGGCGCTTCGCTGCCCGCCGAAATCACCGCCGACGACACCTCGGCACCCGCGCCACTCAGCGATCTGGCGGTGAATGCCAGCGGCACACTGGTCAGCGGTCGCGGTGAAGTGGGCGCAACGGTGCGGATCACCGGCGCGGGCGGCGTGTTGCTGGGTGAAACGGTGGTGGCGGCGAATGGCACGTTCAGCGCACAACTGAATGCGCCGCAGGTGAACGGCCAGCTACTCAACGCCACTCAGACCGATGTGGCCCTCAACACGTCGCCCGGTCTCAACGTCACCGCACCCGACATCACGCCTCCCGCAGCACCGAGCGCGCTGCTGCTCAGCGGCGGCGGTCTGGTGCTGGGCGGGCTCGGTGAAGCCGGTGCTCTCGTCACCGTGCGCGGTGCCGGGGGCGCGGTGCTGGGCACGGCAACCGTGGCGGGCAATGGCACCTTCTCGGTGACGCTGTCCTCGGCGCAACTCAACGGCCAGCAACTGAGCGTCAGCCAGAGCGATGCGGCGGGCAACGTTTCGCCATCGACCAGTCTCAGCGTCGCCGACACCACAGCACCGGCAGCGTTGAGCAATGTGACCCTGAACGGTACCGGGCTGGCGGTCAGCGGCACGGGTGAAGCCGGCGCCACGGTCAGCGTGACCAACGCCGCCGGTACGATACTCGGCACGGCGGTGGTCAATGCCGGCGGCACCTTCACCGTGCAACTGTCCAGCGCCCAGCTCAACGGTCAACAGCTCAACGTGCAACAGGCAGACCCGACGGGCAATCTGTCGCCGGTGTTCAACCTGACCGCCAATGACACCCAGGCACCGGTCGCAGCGACCGGTCTGGCGCTGGCCGCCAATGGCCTGACCGTGAGCGGCACTGGCGAAGCCGGCGCGACGGTGAATGTTTACGGCCCGGGCGGCGCGCTGCTCGGCACCAGCACAGTAAGCAGTGGCGGCACCTTCAGCTTCAACTTGAACACCGCGCAACTGGACGGCCAGCTCCTGACCGTGCGCCTGGTCGATCCGGCCGGCAACCTGTCGCCGAACGCCAGCCTGACGGCGCCGGACGTCACCGCGCCCGGTGCGCCGACCGGCGTCAGCGTCAATGGCAGCGGAACCCTGCTCACCGGTATCGGTGTGCCCGGCTCGACCATCAGTGTGCGTGGTGCCGGCGGTGTGGTGCTCGGCACGGCCACCGTCGCGGCCAACGGCAGCTTCTCGGTGGTGCTGGCCTCGGCGCAGATCAACAGCCAGGTGCTCAGCGTCACCCAGGCCGACCCGAGCGGCAACGTGTCGGCAGCGGCGAGCGCCACCGCGCCCGACCTGACGCCGCCCGCTGCCGCCACGGCGCTGCTGGTCGGCGCCGACGGTCTGACCGTCACCGGTACCGGTGAGGCAGGCGCAACCGTCACTATCAAATCGGCCAGCGGCACCGTGCTCGGCACCGGCACGGTCAACAACCTCGGGGTGTTCAGCATTGCCCTGAACAGCGCGCAGATCAACGGCGAAAAACTCACCGTCAACCTCAGCGATGCGCGCGGTAACGTCTCGGTTGCCGCGAATGTCACGGCGCCGGATATCGACGTCAACGCACCGGTGGTGGCCAGCGACAACCTTGCCGTCGGCACCGTCACCCTCGCCCCTGCCACCGCGTCGCAGACCTTCAATGATTCGTTCACCACGCTGTTGTCCGGCTTCTCGAAAACCTTCACCTTCAGTGTCGCCGGTGGTTCGCGGCTTGATCCAACCTTGACGCTGACCACCAGCAGCCTGATTTCGTTGCTCGACGGCGTGGTCTATACCCTGCAGGTGAAGGATGCCAGCGGCAACTGGGTCACCCTCGATGTCAACGGCAGCAGCGGTCTGCTCGACCTGATTGCGCTGACCGGACAAGGCGTGCGGGTCGACATCGGTAGCCTGTTGTCAGGCGACTACCGGTTGACGGTATCGAGCACCGGCATCGGCGTGCTGACCACGGTCAACACGCAGCTGCAACTGGACGTCAGCAGCCTGACCCAGTTCAACGGCGTCGCCGGGCCAGCAGTGACCGGCAACGTCATCACCAATGTTGGCGTCGATGGCACCGCCGACCAGACCGGCCCGGACAACGGCGCGCAATTGCAGATCTTCAAGAACGGCGCGTGGGTCAGCGCCGGGGCCGGCACCACGGTGCAAGGGCTGTACGGCACGCTGACCATCGACGCCAACGGCAACTACAGCTACAAGCCCAACGGCAGCGTCAGCAGTGTCGGCAAAGTCGACGTGTTCAACTATCAGCTGGTACACCCGAACGGTTTGAGCGACACCGCCAACCTGTACGTGCGCATCGACAGCCCGCAGGCCACCGAAGTGTGGAACGACGCCAACCTCGGCAGCCCGGCGCTGGTGGTCGATGCCACGGCGGACATCGCTTCGACTGACGTCACCCTGGTCAACCGCGAAGTCACCAGCAACTCCGCGCTTGGCACGTTCAACGTGCTGCTGGGCGGCGGCAGCGGCAACTACAACACGGTGGTTGCGGCAGACACCGTCAACGACCTGACCGTGGTGGTCAACTCGAGCAACCTGCTGGCCTTGCTCGGTTCGATGACGGTGGGCCTGTACAAACTCAACACCGCGACCAACCAGTACGTGCTGGTCAAGAGCTACGGCGGCAACGCGCTGCTCAATCTCGGCGGTGGCAACTACGGGATCAAGTTCGACGACCAGACCGCCGGCACTTATCAGGTGCGGGTGGCGGTCGGCGGCCTCGGCCTGCTCACCAGCGTCAATACCAGCCTGATCAACGTCGCGACCTACACCAACCAGTTTGTGGTCGGCAGCTACACGCCAGTGTCGGGCAACCTGCTCACCGACACCGCGGGCGGCGGCGCCGATGTGCTGGGCTCGGTGTACACCCTGCTCAGCGTGCTGGTCGCCGGCAGTTACGTGGCGCCGGGTTACAACGGCGTCTCGCTGGTCGGCAACTACGGCACGCTTTTGGTCCAGGCCAACGGCAATTACACCTACACGCTCAAGGCTGGGCTGACCGATGCAGTGATCGGTCAGGAAGACACCTTCACTTATCAGCTCACGCACCCCAACGGTACAGTCGACACCGCCACGCTGACCATCGACCTGAACAAGGCCGGCGCTTTTGCCAGCACCGCGTTTCTGGCGGTGGCCAGCGATGACCTCGGTCTCGCTCGCGCGACTACCGGTAGCGAGCTGATCCAGGGCACCGATGGCAACGACACCCTCGACGGTTCGCACGGTGGCGCCATCACCCTGCAAGGCGGGGCCGGCGATGACACGCTGGTCATCGCCGACCAGCAATTCACCTCGGTCGATGGCGGCAGCGGCACCGACACCCTGCTCTGGGCCGGTGGCGACGTGGCGATCAACCTCGGCGATCTGCAGAGCAAGGTCCATAACGTCGAAATCCTCGACCTCAACCATTCCAGTGCGGTGTCACTCACGTTGAACCTCAGCGACCTGCTGGCGATCACTTCCTCTGACAACAACACCCTGCTGATCAAGGGTGATGACAAGGACAGCGTGCACATGACCGATGGCTGGGTCGCCGATGGCGCGCAGCAGGCCGACGGCATCGACTATGTTCAATACACGGCACAGGAGGATCCGAGCCACCACTTGTGGGTGCAAAACGGCATTCAAGTGGTTTGAAAACCAGGCATCAGCAACGTCCGTCTCTCAACAGTAAGGGAAGTCTGTGGAGTCAGTTTTTCGCCAGAAATGGCCGGTGGTCTTGCTGACCATCGGCCTCTACCCCGCTTTCACCGTCGGCGTTCGCGCCGACGACAATCTCGACAGCAGTTTGCGCAGCATCAGCCCGGCGCAACTGCAACAACCGGCAGGCAATGACAGCCGTCAGCGCCCTGCCCCCGCTTCGAAGGCCTCCTCCGCTACGGACGCTTTGGGTCTGGAACAAGCCGTGCGTCTGGCCGTGGACTGGCATCCACGCATCGGCGAGGCCATTGGCACGCTGTTTCAGCAAGGCGAAGGTGTCAACGTCGCCGAATCCGGTTATTACCCGCAGGTCACCGGCGGCATCAAGGGCGGTTACACCAGCGGTTACGGCAGCGATGCCGGCAGCCAGTCAGTGAACATTTCCCTCAAACAAATGCTCTACGATTTCGGCAAGGTATCCAGCTCGGTCGACGCCGCCCGCGCCCGGGTGGCGCGCAGTCAGGCCGGGATTCTGCTGGCGATCGACGACGTGGCCCGCGACACCGCCAAGGCCTACATCGAAGTGCAGCGTTATCAGCGTCTGCTTGAGGTTGCCCGCGAACAGATTCAGGGCATCGGCGGCATCGTTGATCTGGCCAAACAGCGCAGCGACATGGGCGCCAGCACCCGTTCCGATATGGTCCAGGCGCAATCCCGTGCCGAGGGCGCGACCGCCACGTTGCAGGAATTCAAGGCGCAGTACGCGCGCTGGCAAGCGACCCTGACCAGTTTGCTCGGTCGCCGCACGCCGCCAGCGGTCAGCGACGCCGCCGCGCCGACGCTGACTCAGGCCTGCGACGCTTCGCAGATCTCCGATGCCCTGCCCGCCGTCCTGCAAGCCGCCGCGCAACGCACCCAGGCCCAGGCCGAACTGGCACAAGCCAAGGCCGAAGCCTACCCGACCCTGTCGCTGCAACCGTCGGTCAACCAATACCTCGACGACCATTACGACGATCAGAACTCGCGGGCCGATCGCACCCAGGTCGGGATCTTCCTCAACCTCGAAGTGCCGATCTATCAGGGTGGCGCCATCAGCGCCCGCAGCCGCGCCGCCGGGCATGCCTTGACCGCCGCAGATTCGGCCGAAGACTTCGCCCGACTGCAAGCCCGCCAAGGTCTGGCTGAAGCCCAGGCGCAAACCTCGGGTCTGAACCGTCGGCTGCGCTCGCTGGAATTTCGCCAGACCAGCATCACCGAAGCGCGCATGTTGTACGGCCGCCAGTACCTGGAACTGGGCACGCGGCCGCTGCTGGACTTGCTCAACGCCGAGCAGGAAATCCACCAGTCGCGCTTCGATCTGGTCAACACCCAGGCCGATCTGCAACGCCTGCAGATCGATTGCTTCTACAACAGCGGGGCGATTCGCCGGGTCTTCGGCATCGACCACAGCGCCATCCAGAATGTCGAGATCCTGCCATGACCGACGCCAGCATCACTATCCCCGAACCCGTGGCTGCCGAGGCGCGGGAAGATTATTCGCCGTGGCTGGAAGCGGTGCTCAAGGTCGCCCGCCACTATCGACTCGACGTCTCCCCCGAAAGCGTGCGCCTGGCTTCGGTGCACAGCGAAGGCCGCGTCGAAGAAGTGGTCCGGCACATGGCCCGTCAGGCCGGTTTGAGCGTGAAATTCGCGGTGTTCGACAACAAGAGCCTGAGCCGTTGGCGCACGCCGCTGGTGGTGCAACTGCACGACGGTCAGGTCGGCGTGCTGGAAAGCATCGGCGAGACCGGCGAACTGGGGATCTGCTTCAGTGGCGATCAAGGCTTGCAGAGCCGGATGGACACGAACGTGCTTGCCGAACAGGCACTGCGCACGGTGATCTTGCGCCCGACCCAACCAGTGTCCGACGTGCGCACCAACGACTACATCAAGCCCTACGACGAGCACTGGTTCCGCCGCATTGTCCTCACAGACCTGCGGCCGTACACCCAAGTGATGATCGCCTCGCTGGTGGCCAATCTGCTGGGCATGGCCGGGGTGCTGTTTTCGATGCAGGTGTACGACCGGGTGATTCCAGCCGAATCCTTGCCAACCCTGTACGTGTTGTTCGGCGGGGTGATGCTGGCGTTGCTGTTCGATTTCGTCATGCGCATTCTGCGGCTGCGCATCACCGATGTGCTCGGTAAGCGTGCTGACTTGCGGGTGTCGGATCTGGTGTTCGGCCACGCCTTGCGCCTGCGCAATTCCGCCCGGCCAAAGTCCACCGGCTCGTTCATTTCGCAACTGCGCGAGCTGGAGCAGATCCGCGACCTGATCACCTCGAGCACCGCCACGGCGCTGGCCGACATGCCGTTCTTCCTGCTGTTCCTGCTGGTGTTCTATTTGATCGGCGGGCCGCTGGTGCTGATTCCGCTGGTAGCGCTGGTGTTCATGCTGTTGCCGGGAATCATCGCGCAACCGCGTCTGGCAAAACTGGCCAATGCCTCGATGCGCGAAGCCGCGCTGCGCAACGCCATGCTGGTGGAAAGCATCCAGGGCCTCGACGACATCAAGGCGCTGCAGGCCGAGCAGCGCTTCCAGCAACAATGGAATCAGTACAACGCCGCCTCGGCGGACAGCAGCCTGCGTTTGCGCACCCTGACCAACAGCCTCGTGGCGTGGACGCAGAACGTGCAAGGCGCGGTCTTCGCCGTGGTGATCGTGTTCGGCGCGCCGATGGTGATCGCCGGCGACCTGACCACCGGCAGCCTCGTCGCGGCGTCGATTCTGTCGTCACGGATGATGGGGCCGATGGCGCAACTGACCCACGTGCTCACCCGTTGGCAGCAGGCCAAGGTCGCGCTAGAAGGCTTGAACCGGATCATGCAGATGCCGGTCGATCATCCCGAGGGCAGCCAGCGCGTGCACCTGCCGGCGATTCGCGGCGACTACCGGATGCGCCAGGCGAGTTTCCGCTACAGCGAAGAATCGGCCCCGGCGCTCAACGCCATCGACCTGACCATCCGCCCCGGCGAGCGCATCGCCCTGCTCGGCCGCAACGGCGCCGGCAAATCGACTTTGCTGCAGGCCTTGGGCGGTGCGATGGATCTGAGCAGCGGTGAAACCACACTGGACGGCATCGCCCTGGCGCATCTGGATCCGGCCGACCTGCGCCGCGACGTCGGCCTGCTGTCGCAACAGGCACGGCTGTTTCACGGCACCCTGCGCGACAACATCACCCTGGGCGCCGGTCAGGCCAGCGATCAGGAAATCATCGCCGCGCTGAACGTTACCGGCGCGCTCGAATTCGTTCGTCAGTTGCCCAAAGGCATGGATCATCTGGTGCTTGAAGGCGGCCTCGGCCTGTCCGGCGGTCAGCGTCAGAGCCTGCTGCTGTCGCGTTTGTTGCTGCGTCAGCCGCAAGTGCTGTTGCTGGACGAACCGACGGCGGCGCTGGATGACGTCACCGAGCGTTTGCTGCTGGAAAAACTCGCGACCTGGACCCAGGGCCGCACGCTGGTGGTCGCCACGCACCGGGTCAGTGTGCTGCAACTGGTCGAGCGGATCATCGTCCTCGATAACGGGCGCATCGTCATCGATGACCATCGCGACGCCGCGCTGGCGCGGTTGCGCGCACCCGGCAAAGGAGTGGCGGTATGAAAACGATGATGACTGACGTGCCGGACCCAATGTCCTACCTTGACGGCCGCGACGAGCGCGCCATCGCCGGAGGGGCGAAGGTGATTTGGGGCTGCGCATTGATGCTCGCATGCTTCATCGCTTGGGCGGCGTGGTTTGAAGTGGTGGAAGTCTCGACCGGCACCGGCAAGGTCGTGCCGAGTTCTCGTGAACAGGTGATCCAGTCGATGGAGGGCGGCATTCTCGAGCAGCTCAATGTCAGCGAAGGCGCCTTGGTCGAGCGCGGGCAGATTCTCGCCCAGCTCGACCCGGTGAGGAACCAGTCCAACGTCGGCGAAAGCGCGGCCAAGTACCGCGCGGCGCTGGCCAGCGTCAATCGCTTGCAGGCCGAAGTCAGCGAAAAACCGCTGACGTTCGATCCCTCGCTAAAGGACTTTCCCGAGCTGATCCGCGCCGAAACCGAGTTGTTCCAGACCCGCCGCAAAGGCCTGGCGGAAACCCTCGACGGCATTCAAAGTTCGTTGAAACTGGTGCGCAGCGAACTGGCGATCACCGAAAACCTGGCGAAGATCGGCGCCTCGAGCCGGGTCGAAGTCTTGCGCCTGACCCGCCAGCGCTCCGAACTGGAATTGAAGGCCACCGAAGCGCGTTCCGATTACATGGTCCGTGCACGCGAAGACCTGGCCAAAGCCAACGCCGAGGCGCAGATGCTCGAAGCGGTGATCCGTGGGCGCACCGACTCGCTGTCACGCCTGACCCTGCGTTCGCCAGTGCGCGGGATCGTCAAGGACATCGAAGTCAGCACCATCGGCGGCGTCATCGCGCCCAACGGTCAGGTTATGCAGATCGTCCCGCTCGATGAACAACTGCTGATCGAGACGCGCATCTCACCGCGCGACATTGCCTTCATTCATCCGGGCCAGGCGGCCAAGGTCAAAATCACCGCTTACGACTACTCGATCTACGGCAGCCTCGACGGCGAAGTGGTGACGATCTCCCCGGACACGATTCAGGACGAAGCCAAGCCGGAAATTTTCTACTACCGCGTGTTCATCCGCACTGCGTCGGATGAACTGCGCAACAAGGCCGGCAAACGCTTTGCCATCGTCCCCGGGATGATCGCCACGGTGGACATTCGCACCGGCGAAAAAACCGTGCTCGACTACCTGATCAAACCGCTCAACCGCGCCCGCGAAGCGTTGCGCGAACGCTGATCAGCGGCTGGCGAACTTGGTCGCCGGCGGCACGATCGGCGCGAGGCTGGCTTGATAGCGCGTCCACTCGCGATTGATTTCCGCGTACGGCAGGAAAATGCTCACGCGCGGTTGATCAAGCAAGTCTTTACGCTTGAGCCGGCTGACGTCGTCACGGGTCAGAAACGCCACGTTGATGCCGACCACCTTGCCATCGGCGGAAAACACTGGCCCGCCGGACATGCCTTTGGCCAGCGCGCCATTATGAGTGCCGTAAAGCACGTTGCCCTCTTTGACGTCGAGGCGAACCATCGCCGGCAACGCCTGGCCGGTGCCCTTGACCGACATGTACAGCGAATTGAAGCCCACCGACGTCAGCTCCTCACCCGGCTTGTAACCACGCCACGCCGGCACACTGCCGGCCTTGTGCCGGAAGAACTGCACGTCAGCCTGTCCCTGGAAAACCGCGCCCGACAGGTAAGGAATGTGCTTCACCGTCACGGCAAATTCTTCATTCCATTGCACAGCCGAACCCATCAGCACGTAAGGCA
This sequence comes from Pseudomonas sp. 15C, assembly GCF_055484735.1. Lineage (NCBI taxonomy): Bacteria > Pseudomonadati > Pseudomonadota > Gammaproteobacteria > Pseudomonadales > Pseudomonadaceae > Pseudomonas > Pseudomonas sp. 15C. Next base: position 97,114 of record NZ_JBUDGD010000010.1, read on the forward strand.
AAGGCGCGCCGGAGTGAACGACAAAGGCTTGGTCTAAAACAGGATCCTGAACAAAAGCGACTGGCATTCCATTGCACCCGCTGAGCAGCATCGACGCTGCAACAAGTGACTTGAGGGGGCGCATTTTCGGCACATCATGTAATGAGGGAAGGTGCTGCAATATGTCATTGCGCCATCATTTTTAGCAATAGGCTGAGCCTACCGCCCGTCTGCTAGCGATATAGTGAGTCAATGATTGGATCCAAGGATTAACAGCCAAACGGCTAATTGCGTCGAACTTCTTCGAAGATCGCAAATACGGGTGTGCCACAGATGGGCACGCCCGCATTCTCGAATCCCCTACGCCGTATTCGACCTCTTCGCTTGGCCCTCCTTCTCCGCTCGAATCCTGAACCAGATCGCATACATCGCCGGCAAGAACACCAACGTGATTATCGTTCCGACAAACGTGCCGCCAATCAGCGTATACGCCAGCGTGCCCCAGAACACCGAGTGCGTCAGCGGAATGAACGCCAGAATGGCCGCCAGTGCGGTCAACAGCACTGGCCTTGCCCGTTGCACGGTGGCTTCGACCACGGCGTCGAAAGGCGCGAGGCCTCCTTGCTCGTTGTGATGAATCTGCCCGATCAGGATCAGCGTGTTGCGCATGAGAATCCCCGACAGTGCAATCAACCCGACCAGTGCGTTGATGCCGAACGGCTGATTGAAGATCAGCAGCGTCGGCACCACGCCGATCAAGCCGAGTGGCGAGGTGAGGAAGACCATGATCATCGCCGAGATCGAGCGCACCTGGACGATGATGATCAGCAGCGTCATGGCGATCATGATCGGCAGCAGCGGCAGGATCGCTTTGCCGGCCTTGCCGGATTCCTCGATGGCGCCGGCCTGTTCAATGCGGTAACCGGAAGGCAGTTGCGCAATGATCGGCTGCAATTGCTCGATGATCACGCCGGAGACGTCCGGTGGCTGCAAGCCTTCGGCGATGTCGCCGCGCACGGTGATGGTCGGGGTGCGATCGCGGCGGCGCAGGATCGGATCTTCCATGCGCACTTCGACCTTGCCAATCTGCGACAGCGGAATGCGTTGCCCGGCCGCACCGACCAGGGTGAAGCCTTCGATCTGCGCCGGGTCCAGGCGGATGTTGCCTGCGGCACGGCCAACCACCTGCACGGAACGGATATCCTCACGCACCGCCGTGATCGGCACGCCGCTGAGCAAGAACTGCAACTGCTGGGCCACGGCGCTGGAGGTCAGCCCTACCGCCTGCAAGCGATCCTGATTGAGGTTGAAATGCAGCGGCGGCGTCAGCGGCCCCCAGTCGGTGTTGACGGTGCGCATCATCGGGCTGTCCTGCATCACCCTGCGAACCTGCTCGGCGATGTCGCGCAATTTAGCCGGATCAGGGCCCATCACTCGGTACGCCACCGGGAACGGCGAATACGGGCCGAAGACGATTTGTGTGGCACGCACGCGCGCTTCCGGGGCCAGGCCTTGAGCCACCGCTTCGCGCAAACGCAACTTGAGGGTTTCGCGGGCGTCCTGGTTGTCCGTCAGCACGACGATCTTGGCGAATGACGGGTCCGGCAACTCGGGCGCCATGGCCAGGAAAAACCGTGGCGCACCCTGGCCGATATAGGCCGTGACGATTTTTGCCTCTGGCTGTTTTTGCAGCCACGCCTCGACTTTGGCCGTGGCGGCGCTGGTCTGCTCGATCGCCGTGCCGTAGGGCATTTGCACTTCGATCATCACTTCAGGACGGTCAGAGGTCGGGAAGAATTGCTTCTTCACCAATCCCATGCCCGGAATCGCGACGACAAACAACGCGACAACCGTGCCCGCCACCAGCCATTTACGGGTGATCACCCACGCCAGAATCCGTCGGAAACGGTTATAGCGCGGCGTGTCGTAGATTGCCGCATGCCCGCCTTCGACTTGCTTGATGTCCGGCAACAGCTTCACTCCCAGATACGGCGTGAAAGCCACCGCAACGACCCACGAAGCGATCAAGGCGATGCCGACAATCCAGAACATGTTGCTGGTGTATTCGCCCGCCGTGGACTGGGCGAAACCGTTCGGCAAAAAGCCTATCGCCGTCACCAGCGTACCGGCCAGCATTGGCGCTGCGGTATGGCTCCAGGCATAGGCCGAGGCCTTGATGCGGTCATAGCCCTCCTCCATTTTCACCACCATCATTTCAATGGCGATGATCGCGTCGTCGACCAGCAAGCCCAGCGCGAGAATCAACGAGCCGAGGGTAATCCGGTCAAAGTTTTTGCCGGTGGCGGCCATCACCACAAAGACGATCGCCAGGGTCAACGGCACCGCCGCGGCGACCACCACGCCGACACGCCAACCCATGCTGAGAAAGCACACCAGCATCACCACCAGCAGCGCGACGAAAAACTTGACCATGAACTCGCCGACCGCCGAGTCGATATTCACCGCCTGATCGGTGACTTTCGACAGGGTCATGCCCAGCGGCATTTCTGCATTGATTTTGAGCGTTTCGGCATCCAGCGCCTTGCCCAGATCCAGACCGTTCCAGCCCTCGCGCATGATCACGCCGAGCAGCAGCGCTTCCTCGCCGTTGTTACGCACGAGAAACGTCGCCGGGTCTTCGTAGCCGCGCTCGACCGTGGCCACGTCGGAAAGCATGAGGGTGCGACCCTGCGCGACAACCGGCGTGTCACGGATTTTCTGCAAGGTGTCGAACGCACCATCAACCCGCAGAAAAATCTCCGGCCCTTTGGTTTCGACCGATCCGGCGGGCGTCAGCACGTTCTGACTGTTCAGGGCGGCGAAGATGTCCTGTGGCGCCAGGCCCAGCGTCGCCAGTCGATCATGGGAAAACGAGACGAAGATGCGTTCGGCCTGCTCACCGATGATGTTGACCTTTTTCACCCCCGGCACATGCAACAGGCGCTGACGCAAAGACTCCGCATCGCGAACCAGCAAGCGCTGTGGCTCGCCCTTGGCCTTCAGCGCGAACAAGGCAAACGTCACGTCGGAGAACTCATCGTTGACCATCGGCCCGATAACGCCCGCCGGCAGTTTGATCGCTTCGTCATCGAGCTTCTTGCGCGCCTGATAGAACTCTTCCTGCACCTGCGACGGCGGTGTGCTGTCGAGCAACGACACCATGGTGAATGCCAGCCCTGGGCGGGTGTAGGTTTCCGTGCGGTCGTACCACTTCAGTTCCTGCAGACGCTTTTCCAGCGGTTCGGCGACCTGGTCTTGCATCTCCTGCGCGGTCGCGCCCGGCCATGCGGTGATGACGGTTAATTGCTTGACGGTGAACGGCGGATCTTCGGCCCGGCCCAACTTGAAGAACGCCAGGGTGCCGGCGACGGCAATCAGAAAAATCAGAAATACCGTAATCGCGCGTTGGCGAACGGCAATGGCGGAAAGGTTGAATCGACCCTCGCTCATGGACGACTCCCGGCAACCTGGGCGTCATCGCGGGCCAGCAAGCGCACGTCCTCGCCTTCGTGCAGCAGGTGCGCGCCGAGCGCAACGATCGGCTCACCGACGCTGAGTTCGCCAGCGATGCGTGCCGAATCGTCACTCAACCCCAACACCTCGACGGCGCGCCAGGTCACTTTCGCCGGTGTACCGGCAATGGCCCAGACGCCGGGGCCTTTGCCTGCGTTGTACAGCGCCGCGATCGGCACCTTCAACGCTTGTTGTTGTGCTGAACCTTGGGCGATACCAACGGTGACGGTCGAACCGATCGGCGCATTGGCGAGCTTGCCTTCAAGCACATAGCGCGCCTCGAACGTGCGAGTGGTGGCGTCGGCGGAATCGGACAGCAGGCGCAGTTTTGCCGATACCGCAGCCGCCGGATCGCCATACAGCTTGGCCTGAGCGGTCGAACCTGCGACCGGACGCAGAGTCTCCGGCAGATGAACAATTGCTTCCCGCTGACCCGCGCGCGCCAGTCGCACCACCGGTTGCCCGGGGCTGACCACCTGCCCCGGTTCCACGAGGGTGTCCACCACCACGCCGTCGGCGTCCGCCACCAGCACCGCATAACCCGAGGCGTTGCGCGCCACGTCCGCTTGGGCGACAGCGGCGCTGAGTTGTGCTCTGGCGCTGTCGGCGGCGGCTTTGATCTGATCGTAGGCCGAGGCCGAGATCGCGCCGGCGGCGACCAGTTCGCGATTGCGTGCTTCGTCATCGGCGGTCTGTTTGGCCCGGGCGCGGGCGGCGGTGACCGCTTCTTGTTGCGCTCGCGCTTGCAGGCCAAGGTCGACCGGGTCGAGGCGCATCAGCGGCTGCCCGCGCTTGACCGTCTGACCGGTGTCGACCAAACGCTCAAGGACCTTGCCCGAAACGCGAAAGCCCAGGTCACCCTGAACCCGCGCCGCCACCACACCGGTGAATGACCGCGAGCCATCCTCGGCAAGCTGCACGACCGCCGACCTCACCAGCGGCGCAAGGGTGCGCGGGTCTTTCGTCGTAGAAGCATCACCGCACGCCGTCAGGACGAGGGGCAGCACACAGGCTGCGAAGGGAAAAGGGCTGAGCCGGCGCATGGAATTCCTTTACTAAAATAGGATGATCATCATATTCTCAGCCTTGTGACCAATATCGTCAACAGTCACAAACAGCCAGATTTTCGCTTCGCTCGTTGAGCGTTGCCAAGCCCACACAGGAATTTCCATGCACCTCCTCCGCCCCATCACTCTTTTGGTCAGCGTCGGTTTGGTCGCGGGTTGCACGGTCGGCCCCGACTACCAGCGCCCCGCCGCCCCACTGCTGGAGCATTACCAGCGCCAGCCTGCCATGGCCGGGTCTGCAGCCAGCCTTGTTACTTGGTGGGAAAGCTTTAATGACCCGCTGCTGGACGCCTTGATCACTCAGGCACTGGCGCAGAACCTGGACCTGGCGCAGGCCGCCGCGCGAGTCACCCAGGCACGCGCCGGGCTGGGCTCTGCGAATGCCGCGCTGCTGCCTTCGGCGAGTGTCAACGGACAGGCCGCGCGCGCTTACCAATCGGTGGAAACGCCACTCGGCCAAGTGCTGAATTCGTCTCCCGGGTATGACCGTTACGGCAGTTCTTATGAGGTCAATCTCGAGGCTGGCTGGGAGCTGGATGTGTTTGGCGGACTGCGCCGGGAGCGCGAGGCTGCGCTCGCCGAGTACCAGGCATCCGCAGCAGGACTCAGCGCGACACGCCTGGCGATCGCGGCGCAAACGGCGGATACCTACGTCACCCTGCGCGGCTTGCAGGCACGCCTGGACATTGCCGAGCAACAGGTCAAAACCCAGCGTGACCTGCTGGAAAAAGTCCAATTGCTCTACAGCAAGGGCTTGGCGGCGAGCTATCAGGTGCGGCAAATCGAAGGCGAACTGGCGCAAGTCGAGGCAAGCGTACCGGTGCTGCAAACCGGTATGGATGCTGCAATGAATGCCATGGATGTGCTGCTCGGTACGCCGCCGGGTACGCATCGAACGGAACTGGCCCAGGCAGGAAGCATTCCCGCTGCGCCGCCCTCGCAGGCATTGGCCGCACCCGCCGACTTGCTGCGCCTTCGGCCGGACCTGATCGTCGCCGAGCGTCGTTTGGCGGCTTCCAACGCGCGCATCGGTGCTGCCATCGCCGAGTACTACCCGAAGTTTTCCCTCGGTGCGTTGCTCGGCAGTGCGACGGCGGTTTCGGCTGGCAACCTGTTTTCCAGCGGCGCGAGCCAGTCCGCCGGCGTGCTCGGCTTGCGCTGGCGACTATTCGATTTTGCGCGGATCAATGCGCAGATCGATCAGGCCAAAGGTCAGCAAGCCGAAGCGCTGGCCGCTTACCGCCAATCGGTACTGCGCGCCACGGAAGATGTGGAGAACGCGCTGTCGGCACAGGTCAATCGGCAAGCCCAGGCCAGCACCCTTGGTGCCGGCGAAGCGGCGTTGACCGAGGCTCGGCAATCGTCGTTCAGTGCTTATGAGAAAGGCTCAGCGAGCCTGATCGATGTACTGCGCGCCGACCAGACGTTACTGCAAACCGCCGATGCCCGGGCGCAAGCGCAAACCGAATCAACCCGCGCGGCGGTGGCGTTGTTAAAGTCCTTGGGCGGTGGCTGGCAACCCGCCGAGCCCTCGCCTGTCGCGGCGCGCTGAGTCGCTGTGACGGACGAAATCAAGCGGGCCTTGAATCAGGCCCGCCCTGTACGACAGCGCTTTTTGATCAGAAGCGATAGCTGACAGACGTGCCGAGCCCACTGGCGCTGTTGCGGTATTGGGCGCTATACGCAGCTTTGCCGGCTGCGGTGTGGTTGATATCGACGCTCTCCTCTTGCAGGTAGGAATAGGCCACATCGATGGTGACATTCTCCGCTGGCGTCCACCCGGCACCGAGGCTGAACACTTTGCGATCACCTGTAGGAATACGCGGACCGCGGTTGGTGTTGTTGGCCGGCGACTGATCAACCGAGAACCCGGCACGCAGCACCCATTGGTTGTTTAGCTGATACGCCGCGCCGATCGCATGGGCCCACGTGTCGTGCCAGTTCTGTTCTTCGCTGATGGTGCCCAACTGGCCGCTCAGCAACGGCGGCAATCCGCTGTTTTCGATGGTCAGCTCCTTGAAGCGACTCCAGCGCGTCCAGGTGCTGCCGGCATACAGCGTCCAGTCGTGATTGAGTTGATGGGTCACCGAGAAGTCCACCGACTCGGGGGTGTCGACGTCCAGCGAGGCGTCGTAGCTGCGGCCACTGACGCCGAGCAGGTTGAAGATGCCGTCGCTGACTTTGGTTTTCGCATCGAGGTGGTAGCTGACCTTGGAATGGTAGGTCAGGCCCAGACGCGTCTGCTCGGTCGCCTGCACCATGACGCCTGCGTTGAAGCCCAGCGCGGTGTCGTCGCCAGTACTTTTGACTTTGCCGTCATTGCGCCCGGGGCTCAGCGGGTTGGCGACCATCCCTGACAGCTCGCCGCTGATGCGGTTGATGGTCGGGCCGAAGCCGATCGACACCTTGTCGTTGAAGGCATAGCTGAGGGTGGGCTGGAACGTCAGTGTCGTGACTTCGCTTTTATTGGCGAAATAGCGGCCGGCAAAGCCGCGGTCGTAGTCGGTAATCAAACCAAACGGCACATAAAACCCGACACCGAAGGCCCAGTGCTCGTCGATCGGTTTGACGTAATAGCCCATCGGCACCGTTGTGGTCGGCACCATGTCGCCGTCTTCCTTGCCGCCGAAGGTGCTGCGGGTGTGGCTGATATCGGATTTCGCGAACAGCGTCGCCTGCCCCACGCTCACCTGCTCTCTTTTCAGCCGCGCCATGCCCGCCGGATTGCCAAACACCGTACTGGCGTCTTCGGCGGACGACGAGCGACCGGCAAACCCCGAGCCCATCCCGCTGACGCTTTGCTCATTGAGCGCGAAACCGCCCGCCAGCACATTGGAAGACGCGAGCACGACAGCCAGCCCGAGGGGATGCTTGAGCATTGTTTTTTTCATTATCAGGACTCTATGGGTGTTTCTGAAATGGAACATGAAGAACCGCAGCGGCCCATATTATCCATGTGACCATTTACGTCAATAGTCACTTTCTGAATGTGGTGAATACGTTCTCGATGCGAGTTTGCGTCGAGAACATGAATTGCTTGGGAGGAGGATCAGCGCAGCATCAAGGCATCAGGCTGCGCAGGATCAGATTCGAGGTCAGCGTCGGCGCCACCTCAATGAAATCCAGGTTGTGTTGAAGCATCAGCGGATTGACGAAGGGCCGCAGCGTCAGATGGATCGAGTCGACGGTTTCGTCCAGCGGCGTCTTGCGTTCGAACTCACCGGCCGTGCGTCCGTCACGCACGATGTCAGTGATAAAGCCTTTGATCCGGGCGTCGTAACGTTGGGCGCTGGGCCAGTTTTCGCCGGCGGCGAAGGCCGCGATGTCGTAGAGCTTGCGGTCGGTGAAGAACAGCTCGACACCAGTGGCAATCACGGTTTTGACCAACTGGCGGAAACGCTCGGTCGGTGACAGCCCCTCTGCGTTGATCGCCAGTTCCACCGCCGCCACGATTTGTCCCAGGCAATTGCCGCAGATGGCCTCGCCGATCGCCTGCTTGGAATCGAAGAACTTGTAGATGTACGCCTTGGAAAAACCGATGGCCTTGGCCAGGTCAGACACGGTAGTTTTGCCGTAGCCATACTGGCTGAAATGCTCGTTGGCCGCCGCGACGATCTGGTCACGAATCTCGTGATCGACCGGGCCACGCGGACCGGGGAAGGATGAGGAAGCTGAGGTCTGGTTCATCCCGGCAGCTTACTCACCTGATCGGAGGCTTACAACAGAGCCTCCGTGCCCTCACCGCGAATGCCCCATCACCACGCCGCCTGATAAATCGCCAGCGCGTCGGCTTCGCTGACCTCTCGCGGGTTATTCACCAGCAAGCGTTGCTGCTGCATCGCGGCACGCGCCAGTTGTGCGAGGCAATCTTCGGGCACGTCGACATCGCGCAGGCGATGGGGCAGTCCGCAGCGCGGCGCCAACTCGGCCAGTTCGGTAATCAACTGCTCGGCCTGGCTGCGCCGATCGCCAATACGCAGCCGCTCGCCGAGCAACGGCACGGCCAGCTCAGCGTAATCCGCCTCGGCCACTGGCAGGTTGAAGCGCAGCACATGCGGCAGCACCAGCGAGTTGGATAAGCCGTGGGGAATGTGAAAGTGCCCGCCCAATGGATAGGCCAAGGCATGCACCGCCGCCACCGGTGCATTGGCAAACGCCTGCCCGGCAAGACAGGCACCGAGCAGCATGGCTTGCCGCGCGTCGAGGTTGCCACCGTTGTGCACCGCTTGGTCCAGATGGGTCGCCAGCAGGCGCAACGCCTCGCGGGCGAGCAGACTGGACAGCGGGTTGCGCTTGAGTTTGCTGGTGTAGGCCTCGATCGCGTGGACCATCGCATCGATACCGGTGGCTGCCGTGACCTGCGGCGGCAGGCCCAGCGTGCACACCGCGTCGAGCACGGCGAGATCCGGAAGTAATAACGGCGAGACGATCCCCATTTTGCTGGTTTCGCCGGTGGTGACGATGGCGATAGGCGTGACCTCCGAACCGGTGCCCGCGGTGGTCGGCACCTGGATCAGCGCCAGCCGTGGGCCCTTGGCCTGATCGACACCGTACAACTGCGTGAGCGTTTGGCTGTTGCCGGGATGGGCCAATAACGCAACCAGTTTGGCGACGTCCATCGAGCTGCCGCCGCCGAACCCGACGATCAGGTCGGCGCCGATGTGCCGGGCGCGATCGACCGCCGCCATTACGCAGTGTTCATGGGGATCGGCACTCACGTCACTGAAAATCGCCACCGCCACTTTCGCCGCGCTGAACCCCGGCAGCACGTCATCCAGCAAACCGAGCCGGGCGATCCCCGGATCGGTGACGATCAACACCCGCCGTGCGCCGCGCTCGCGGCACAGGCTGGCCAGTCGCTGTGCGGCGCCGGCTTCGCAGAGGATCTGCGCGGTGGTGGCAAAGCTGAAGGATTGCATCGGCACGACTCCTTAGGGTTATCCGGTCTGGGGTTCAGAAACTGAAGTCGCTGGCCGCCATTGCCATCAGGCAGTTCGCCCCGCCGAGCACGGCGTCGCGATGGGCGCCGGCGCGCGGCAACAGGCGCCGCCAGTAAAAATCGGCGGTGTGCAACTTGGCTTGATAAAAGCCACTGTCAGCAGCGCCTTGGGCCAGCGCCTGTTGCGCGCGCGTCGCCGCTTGCAGCCAGAAACCGGCGAGCAGGACGTAGGCTGAATAGGCGAGGAAATCCACCGAGACCGCACCGATTTCCTGCGGATCACGCTGGCAGGCGCTGATGACTGAACGGCCAAGCTCGCGCCATTCGTTAAGGCGCTGGCTGACCGCCTGGGCCATTTCCCACAGCGATTCATGCGCCTGGGCGGCTTCGGCCAGTTGCGCGAATTCGTCGATCAACGCATTGAGTTCAGCGCCGCCGTCACCGAGCAATTTGCGGCGGATCAAGTCCAGCGCCTGAATACCGTTGGTGCCTTCATAGAGCTGAGTGATGCGGCTGTCGCGCATCAACTGTTCCATACCCCATTCGCGGATATAGCCGTGACCGCCGTATAGCGCCACGCCGAGGCTGGCGACTTCCTGGCCGACATCGGTGAAGAACGCCTTGACGATCGGAATCAGCAGCGCCGCCCGACGCTTCGCCGCTTGATGATCCGCGCCCAGGGCTTGCTCAAGATCGAGTTGCCGCGCGGTATAAGCCGCAAGCATTCGGCAACCTTCGGTGAGCGCTTTCTGGGTCAGCAACATGCGCCGCACGTCGGGGTGGACGATGATCGGGTCGGCGGCCTGCTCCGGCGCAACAGCACCGGCGAGCGAACGCGACTGCAAGCGTTCCCGCGCATAGCGCAGGCCACCCTGAAACGCCGCTTCGGCAATGCCCAGGCCCTGCAGACCGACCTGAAAACGGGCGTCGTTCATCATGGTGAACATGCACGCCAGACCCTGATTCGCTTCGCCCACCAGCCAGCCTTGCGCGCCATCGAAATTCATCACGCAGGTCGACGTGCCCTTGATGCCCATCTTGTGTTCCAGCGTCCCGCAGCTCAGCGTGTTGCGCTGACCATCGGGCAGGACTTTCGGCACCAGCAACAGGCTGATGCCCTTCACGCCCGGCGGTGCGTCAGGCAGGCGCGCGAGCACCAGATGAATGATGTTTTCGGTCAGGTCCTGCTCGCCGCCGCTGATGAAAATCTTGTTGCCGGTAACGCGGTAACTGCCGTCGGCCTCAGGCTGGGCGCGGGTGCGCAGCAGGGCCAGATCGGTGCCGGCCTGCGGCTCGGTCAGGCACATGGTGCCGGTCCATTCGCCGCTGACCAGGTTCGCCAGATACGCCTGCTTCAGTTCAGCGCTGCCGTGGCGATGCAGCGCCAGCACAGCGCTTTCGGTAAGCCCGGAATAAACCCGAAAGGCCAGCGACGCCGACATGAGCATTTCATGAAAGCACGCCGAGACCATCTGCGGCACGCCCTGACCGCCGAACGCCTGTGGCCCGGTCATGCTTGCCCAGCCGTTGTCGACGTATTGTCGATAGGCCTGGCGAAAGCCGTCCGGTGTGGTCACGTCGCTACCGTGCAACTGACAGCCCTGCTCGTCACTGTTGCGATTGAGCGGTGCGATGACTTCGCCGGTGAACCGCGCGCCCTCCTCGAGAATGCCGTCGAGGACGTCGCGGTCGAGTTCGACCTGCAATTGTCGGCAGTGCTCGCTGACGTCGAACAACTCGTGCAAGACGAAACGCATGTCGCGCAGAGGCGCCTGGTAGTTCGAAGACGTAGTCACGCGCAGCGCTCCAATCAATAAAGGACAAGCGCCACCCTAAGCAGCGTTCAGATATTTTTGAAATTTAGAATTCCCATGGCATATATTCCGCGCATGAATATTTCCAACTTCGATCTGAATCTGCTGCGCGTGCTCGACATGCTTCTGCGTGAACAGAACGTTTCGCGCGCGGCCGAGCGGCTGGCACTGACGCAACCGACGGTGAGCAACGCCCTGGCGCGGTTGCGCGACCTGCTCGACGATCCGCTGCTGGTGCGGGTCGGCCGGCGCATGTGCCCGACGCCGCGTGCGCTGGCGCTGGAAGGACCGATTCGCGCGGCACTGCGGCAGATCGAGCAAACCCTAGGCAGTGGCGAAGCCTTCGAGCCGCAACACAGCCGTCGGCAACTGCGTATCGCCCTGACCGACTTCGTCGAACAACTGTGCATGCCGGCCTTGCTCGCGCGCCTGCAAAGCGTGGCGCCGCAGCTGCGCATCGACGTCGCCCACCTGACGCCGAACCTGCCGGTCGAGGCGCTCGACCGCGGCGATCTCGACATGGTGCTCGGCCGTTTCAACGAGGTGCCGGCCCGTTTCACTCGGCAACTGTGGCGCCGGGAAACCTTGCGCATCGCCGTGCGCCGCGAGCATCCGCAGATCAGCGGCGCGCTCGACCTGCAAACCTTTCTGCAACTGCGCCACCTCTGGGTCCACGGCGGGCAAACGCGCGGCATGGTCGATCAGTGGCTGGCCGAACAGAACCTCGAACGACAAATCGTCTACACCACGCCGAACTACCTGCAAGCCGCGCACCTGGCCGCCGCCACCGACCTGTGCGTGGTGCTGCCGACGCAACTGGCGCAGCAGTTCGCCGAGTTGCTGCCGTTGGACTTGCATGAATTGCCGTTCGCGCTGGAACCGTTCGAGCTGGATCTGGTGTATCTGAGCCATCGCCAGCACGACCCGGCGCTGGCGTGGCTGGCCGAGCAGATTCTGGCGATTGCGGCGCCCTGATCGGTCGAGTCATACGATCTCCAACCCGAAACGTAACCATCAGAAAATCGCCAATGGCGGCCAAGGAACGAGCTTCTTTGGTCTAAGGCACCCTTGCCCACCCCTGCCCGATACGGTACAAACAGCGCAGTTGTACGACGACATAATAAAAATCCCGCGCCATCCGAATGGCCATTTTTCGAGAACTGCCATGTCCCGCTCTACCATCTCACCCACCGTACCGCCGCCCTTCCCCCGCCACCTCGCCGTGCTCATTCTGTTGTGCATGGGCTGTGCCTTCGCCGGCAACCATGTCGCCGCACGGGTGGCCTTTGATGATGGTGCGGGGGTGTTGCTGGCCATTCTGATGCGTTCCGGCGGAACGCTGCTAGTGCTGGCGATGCTGGTGTTGTGGCAAAAACAGAGCCTGCGTTTGCCGCCCGGTGCCTGGCGCTGGCAATTGCTGCTGGGGCTGTTGATTACCGCGCAGAGTTTGTGTCTGTATTCCGCCGTGGCGCGGGTGCCGGTGGCGCTGGCGCTGCTGGTCGCCAATGTGTTTCCGATTCTGCTGGCATTGCTCACCTGGGCGATGGGCGGGCCGAGGCCGAGCGCGCGCACCGCGCTGTTGATGGGGTTGATTCTGGCGGGTCTGGTGTTTGTTCTGGACGTGCCCGGGCGCCTTTCGAATGCCGGCAGCGTCGGCCCGGATTGGTGGCTGGGCGTGACGCTCGCCTTCTGCGCCGCCAGCGTGTTTGCCTGTGCGCTGTGGATCACCGACCACAAGTTGTCTCAGGTGCGCGGTTCGGCGCGCAGTCTGTTGACCATTTTCATCGTGTTCAGCAGCGTCAATCTGGCGGGCCTCACCGGTGCCCTGCCCGGCGGCCTGAACCTGCCGGCGACCTCGACCGGCTGGCTGGCCCTGGCCACGCTGGTGGTGTTGTACGGCACCGGTTTCATTGTGCTGTTCATTTCCGTGCCACGCCTGGACATGCCGCGTAACGCGCCGGTGATGAACATCGAGCCGCTGGCGACATTGCTGATGGGCTGGATCGTGCTCGACCAGATGCTCAGCAAGGGCCAGGTGCTCGGCGGAGTGATTGTGGTCACCGGCATTGTGTTGCTCACGTATCGCAAAAACGCGGTCAAGGCTGAGGCGAAAGCGTCGGCCTGACACTGGGGTTCGCTAACGCGCCCCTTGCTGATATTCGCGCGGCGTACAACCCAACTCACGGCGGAACACCGTGTGCAGGTATTGCGCCGACTTGAAGCCACAGGCGCGGGCCACGTCGACGATCGCGGCATCACTGTTCTCCAGGCCACTGGTGGCCGCCGCCAGTTTGAAGCGCAGGATTTCGTCGTGGACGCTGCAGCCGCGTTCATGACGGAAATGCGCTTCCAGCGAGGAACGCGAGATGCCGACGTAGGCCGCGACCTGCGCGGTTTTGATGCCCTGGCAGGCATATTGGCGGATGAACAGCAGCGCTTGCATCACGTAGGGATTGCCCAACGGCTGGTGCAGACTCGACACCTGCACATTGACCGCATCCGGCGGCACCAGAATCTGCGTGCCGCTTGCAGGCATGCCGTGGAGCATCTGGTGCAGCAGTTGCGCGGCGGTGCGGCCCATGGTTTCGGTGCCCTGGATCACCGAGCTCAACGGTACTCGCGTCAGGCTGCGCGTGAGCGGGTCGTTGTCGATGCCGATCAGCGCCACCTGCTCAGGCACGGCAATGCCGGCGGTCAGGCACGCTTGCAGCAACTGGCGGGCGCGGGCATCGCTGACGGCGATGATGCCGATCGGTTTGGGCAAGGCTTGCAGCCAGGCGATCAGTTGTTCGACGGCGCTGTCCCACAGCGGCGCGCTGGTGCCCATGCCGCGATAGATCTCGGCGCGCAGGCCGTCACGCTGCATCAGCCGGCGAAACGCTTTTTCCCGCTCCTGCGCCCAGCGATTGGCCTGCGCCTCAGGCAAGCTGAAACAGGCAAAGCGCTGCAGCCCCGCTTCGATCAGGTGGTTGTAAGCCAGGGTGATCAGGGCGTTGTTGTCGGTGGCGACATACGGGATCGCTTTCGGGTACGCCCGCGCATCTTCATAGGAGCCGCCCACCGCCACCACCGGCAACTGGATGTCGGCCAGGGCCTCGCCGATCAGCGGGTCATCGAAGTCGGCAATGATCCCGTCGCCCTGCCAGCGTTCGATGCCTTTCAAGCGGCAGAGAAAGTCCTCTTCCAGAAACAGATCCCACGAGGCGCGGGTGCTACTGAGGTAGTTGCCGATGCCGGCGATGATGCCGCGGTCGTAGATTTTGCTGCCGTTGAACAACAGGGCGATGCGGTGAACAGGCGGTAGTGTTTTCATTGTTTTCGGCGCGTTCAAAGCCTCTTTTCCTGGAGGCGGTCGGCACAGACTAGGCGCGAGCGCAGCGAATCTCAATACGCAAAATCGCACTGTGTGTTGGTGATTTTCATAATCTTCGCCCCCGGGGCCATTGCTAGTATCGAGACACCGCCAAGAACAACAAGGACACCGTCCATGCCGTACTTTCCCGATGTCGCCCCGATCCGCTATGAAGGTCCAGACAGCGATTCGCCCCTCGCCTTCCGCCATTACGACGCCGATAAACTGATCCTCGGCAAACCCATGCGCGAACACCTGCGCATGGCCGCCTGTTACTGGCACACCTTCGTCTGGCCGGGTTCCGACGTATTCGGCGCGGGGACGTTCAAGCGCCCCTGGCACCACGCCGGCGACCCGATGGAAGTGGCCATCGGCAAAGCCTCGGCGGCCTTCGAGTTCTTCAGCAAACTGGGTATCGATTACTACTGCTTTCATGACACGGATGTCGCCCCTGAAGGCCAGTCGCTGAAGGAATACCGCAACAACTTTGCGCAAATGGTCGACCACCTCGAGCAACACCAGGAACAAAGCGGCATCAGGTTGCTGTGGGGCACCGCCAACTGCTTCAGCAACCCACGCTTTGCCGCCGGCGCCGCGAGCAATCCGGACCCGGAAATCTTCGCCTGCGCTGCCGCTCAGGTGTTCAGCGCGATGAACGCGACCCAACGTCTGAAAGGCGCCAACTACGTGCTGTGGGGCGGTCGTGAAGGCTACGAAACCCTGCTCAACACCGACCTCAAGCGTGAACGCGAACAACTCGGGCGCTTCATGCGCATGGTGGTCGAGCACAAGCACAAGATCGGTTTTACGGGCGATCTGCTGATCGAACCCAAACCGCAGGAGCCGACCAAGCACCAATACGATTACGACAGCGCCACGGTGTTCGGCTTTCTGCAGCAGTTCGGTCTGGAAAAGGAAATCAAGGTCAACATCGAGGCCAACCACGCGACGCTGGCCGGCCACAGCTTCCATCACGAAATCGCCACCGCCGCCTCGCTGGGGATTTTCGGCAGCATCGACGCCAACCGCGGTGATCCGCAAAACGGCTGGGACACCGATCAATTCCCCAACAGCGTCGAAGAAATGACCCTCGCCACCTATGAAATCCTCAAGGCTGGCGGCTTCAAGAATGGCGGTTTCAACTTCGATTCCAAGGTGCGCCGGCAGAGCCTCGACGAGGTCGATCTGTTTCATGGTCACGTCGGCGCCATGGACGTGCTCGCCCAGTCGCTGGAGCGCGCCGCAGCGATGATCGAGAACGATCAGTTGCAAGCGCTCAAGGATCAACGCTACGCCGGCTGGCAGCAGCCTTTTGGTCAAGCGGTCATGGCAGGCGACTTCAACCTTGAGTCACTGGCCGAGCACGCCTTCACCGACGAACTCAACCCGCAAGCCGTCAGCGGCCGCCAGGAAATGCTCGAAAACATCGTCAACCGCTTTATCTATCGCTGATCCGGAGGGAGCTTGCCGGCGCCACCGCGCTGTGACAATTGCACGACAATTCTGTGCGTGCGGCGCCGGCAAATTCTCTACAGTTCTACCAGCCCGATACTCATCGTCAGGCCGTGTCTTTCAAACAAAAATAAAAGGACGCACCACCATGAAGAACCTCAAACGTACGCTCCTGGCCAGTGCTCTGGCGCTGCTGTCGCTACCGGTACTGGCTGACGCTGCCCACCCGAAAATCGGCTTCTCCATCGATGACCTGCGTCTGGAACGCTGGTCCCGCGATCGCGATTACTTCGTCGCGGCGGCGGAAAAAATGGACGCCAAGGTGTTCGTGCAGTCGGCCGATGCCAACGAGCAGAAGCAGATTTCGCAGATCGAAAACCTGATCTCCCGTGGCGTCGATGTGATCGTCATCGTGCCGTTCAACGCCACCGTGCTGACCAATGCCGTGGCCGAAGCGAAGAAGGCCGGAATCAAGGTCGTGTCCTATGACCGCCTGATTCTCAACGCCGATGTCGACGCCTACATTTCCTTCGATAACGAAAAGGTCGGCGAGATGCAGGCCGGCGGCGTGCTGAAGGCCGCGCCGAAGGGCAATTACTTCCTGCTCGGTGGCGCGCCCACTGACAACAACGCCAAGATCCTTCGTGAAGGCCAGATGAAGGTGCTGCAACCGGCCATCGACAAGGGCGACATCAAGATCGTTGGCCAGCAGTGGGTCAAGGAGTGGAACCCGACCGAAGCGCTGAGCATTGTGGAAAACGCCCTGACCCGCAACGACAACAAAATCGCCGGCATCGTCGCCTCCAACGACGCCACTGCCGGCGGTGCGATCCAGGCCCTGGCCGCGCAGCAACTGGCCGGCAAGGTGCCGATTTCCGGGCAGGACGCCGACCTCGCCGCCGTCAAGCGGGTGATCGCCGGCACGCAAACCATGACCGTGTACAAGCCGCTGAAACTCATCGCCTCCGAAGCGGCCAAGCTCTCGGTGCAACTGGCGCGCAACGAAAAACCCGCCTACACCTCGCAGTACGACAACGGCAGCAAAAAAGTCGACACCATCCTGCTCACGCCCACCCCGCTGACCAAGGACAATATCGACTTGCTCGAACAGGACGGGTTCTACACCAAGGCACAGATTGCCGGGCAGTGATCAGGACGGTTAGTCCGAAACCCTGGTAGGAGCGAGCCTGCTCGCGAAGGCGGCAGGTCAGCCAGCCGAGCAGTGTCTGAACTGACGCTATCGCGAGCAGGCTCACTCCTACAGGTCTGGTGTTTGAGTCCTTGGTATACGAGCCTTTCCATGTCCGACTATCTGCTGCAAATGAACGGCATCGTCAAATCCTTCAACGGTGTCAAAGCGCTGAACGGCATCGACATCAAGGTCCGACCCGGTGAGTGCGTCGGCCTGTGCGGCGAGAACGGTGCCGGCAAATCGACGCTGATGAAAATCCTCTCGGCGGTTTATCCGCATGGCACCTGGGACGGTGAAATCCTCTGGGACGGGCAACCGCTGCGGGCGCAATCGATCAGCGAAACCGAAGCCGCCGGCATCGTCATCATCCATCAGGAACTGACCCTGGTGCCGGACCTTTCGGTCGCCGAAAACATCTTCATGGGCCACGAACTGACACTACCCGGCGGGCGCATGAACTACCCGGCGATGATCCACCGCGCCGAAGCGCTGATGCGCGAACTGAAAGTTCCGGACATGAACGTCTCGCTGCCGGTATCGCAGTACGGCGGCGGTTATCAGCAACTGGTGGAAATCGCCAAGGCGCTGAACAAACAGGCGCGCCTGCTGATTCTCGACGAGCCCTCATCGGCGCTGAGCCGTTCGGAAATCGAGGTGTTGCTCGACATCATCCGCGACCTCAAGGCCAAGGGCGTCGCCTGCGTGTACATCTCGCACAAGCTCGATGAAGTGGCCGCCGTGTGCGACACCATTGCGGTGATCCGCGACGGCAAACACATCGCCACCACCGCCATGGCCGACATGGACATTGCGCAGATCATCACCCAGATGGTCGGCCGCGAAATGAGCAACCTCTACCCGTCCGAGCCGCACGAGATTGGCGAGGTGATTTTCGAAGCGCGGCATATCACCTGCTACGACGTCGACAACCCCAAGCGCAAACGGGTCGACGATGTGTCGTTCGTGCTCAAGCGCGGCGAGATCCTCGGTATCGCCGGGCTGGTCGGTGCCGGCCGCACCGAACTGGTCACGGCCCTGTACGGCGCGTATCCCGGCCGCCACGAAGGCGAAGTCTGGCTCGACGGCCAGCCGATCGACACCGCCACGCCGCTGAAATCGATCCGCGCCGGCCTGTGCCTGGTGCCTGAAGACCGCAAGCGCCAGGGCATCATTCCAGACCTCGGCGTCGGCCAGAACATCACCCTCGCCGTGCTCGACAGTTATTCGAAACTCAGCCGCATCGATGCCGAGGCTGAGCTGGGCAGCATCGACCGGGAAATCTCCCGACTGCACCTGAAGACCGCCAGCCCGTTTCTGCCGATCACCAGCCTGTCCGGCGGCAACCAGCAGAAAGCCGTGCTGGCGAAAATGCTGCTGGCCAAGCCGCGGGTGCTGATTCTCGATGAGCCGACCCGCGGCGTCGACGTTGGCGCCAAATACGAGATCTACAAATTGATGGGCGCGCTGGCGGCCGCCGGCGTGTCGATCATCATGGTCTCCTCGGAACTGGCCGAAGTGCTCGGCGTGTCCGACCGCGTGCTGGTGATCGGCGAAGGCCAGTTGCGCGGCGACTTCGTCAATCAGGATCTGACCCAGGAACAGGTGCTCGCCGCCGCGCTCAGCCAGCCCGGCAGCCATAACAATAATGATCGGAAATCCGCGTAAATGAATCAGGTCAAACAGCTGTTCACCCGCTACAAAATGCTCGCGCTGGTGTTCGCCGTGGTGCTGATCTGGCTGTTCTTCAGCTGGCAGACCGAGGGCGGTTTTCTCACCCCGCGCAACCTCTCCAACCTGCTGCGGCAAATGTCGATTACCGGGATTCTCGCCTGCGGCATGGTGCTGGTGATCATCAGTGGCGAGATCGATCTGTCGGTCGGCTCATTGCTCGGCCTGCTCGGCGGCCTCGCGGCGATTCTCGACGTGGTCTATCACATTCCGCTGCTGGCCAACCTCAGTCTGGTGGCGCTGTGCGGGCTGATGATCGGCCTCGGCAACGGCTACATGACTGCGTACCTGCGCATCCCGTCATTCATCGTCGGCCTGGGCGGCATGCTGGCGTTTCGCGGGATCTTGCTGGGGATTACCGGCGGCACCACCATTGCCCCGGTATCGCCGGAACTGGTCTACATCGGTCAGGGTTACCTGCCCCACGCCATGGGCACCGGGCTGGGCATCGTGCTGTTCGCGCTGACCGTATTCCTCACCTGGAGACAACGCCGCAACCGCGCCCTGCACGGCCTCGCCGCGCATTCACTGGCGCGTGACGTGATCCGCGTGTTGGTCATCGGCGCGGTGCTGGCCGGCTTCGTGCAGACGCTCAACAGCTACGACGGCATTCCCGTGCCGGTTCTGCTGCTGCTGGCCCTGCTCGGTGTGTTCAGCTACGTCACCAGCCAGACCGTGTTCGGCCGCCGCGTGTATGCGGTGGGCAGCAACATGGAAGCGACGCGCCTGTCGGGTATCAACGTGCAAGCGGTCAAGCTGTGGATTTTCGGCATCATGGGCGTGATGTGCGCCCTCGCCGGTCTGGTCAACACTGCGCGCCTCGCCGCCGGCTCACCCTCGGCCGGCAGCATGGGCGAACTCGACGCCATCGCCGCCTGCTTCATCGGCGGCACTTCCATGCGCGGCGGCTCCGGCACTGTCTACGGCGCGCTGCTCGGCGCGCTGGTGATCACCAGCCTGGACAACGGCATGTCGATGCTCGACGTCGACAGTTACTGGCAGATGATCGTCAAGGGCAGCATTCTGGTGCTGGCGGTGTGGGTGGATGTCAGTACGCGCACGGGGCGGCGTTGAGGTTTGGATCTCGTTGATACTGACAGGGAAGCCCCTCACCCTAGCCCTCTCCCGAGGGAGAGGGAACTGATTCGGGGATATTGGGGATCTGCGCCGACGTGAGCGTTCTGCGGTGAATCTGCAATCGATCGGGAGTCGCGGCGGTTAGCAATGGCGATTGCAACCCTCACAAATGCCGCAACCGATCCCCCTGCCCCGGCGATCTCGCCGCCGCGTCTGCCCCGCTGTGCATTGCCCGTTCCAGCTCACGCGCATCATGGCTGCAATAGATCTCCACCGCTGCGCGCGCATCGGCGGCCAGTTCGCGCAGGCGTTGCTGGTTGTGCAGCCGCGCCTGGCGGTCGCTGTCCATCATGAATTGGTACAGGCGCATGCCCGGCGGGCAGCGGCGTTTCGGCAGATGGACTTCATCGTGGTGGAAATAGGCGTCGCCGGCGTGCAACTGCCAACCGTCGGCGGTGCGCAGGGCAATGCCGGCGTGGCCGAGGGTGTGGCCGCTGAGCGGCACCAGCAGGATGTCTTCTTCCTCGGCGCCGAGCACGGCGCGTACCGAATCGAATCCGAACCAGGTGTCGCCCTGCGGCGCGTACAGCTCCCAGCCCTCGACGTCGCGCCATTGCGCCGGGACAAAGCGCCGCCGTTCGATCCAGTCATTCGCCGTACGGGCATGCTGCAGTTCCTGCTGCATGACGTGCACCCGTGCTCGCGGAAAGTCCTGCAAGGCGCCGGCGTGGTCGAAGTCCAGGTGGGTCAGGAGAATATGGCGCACGTCGTTGGCGTCGAAGCCCAACCGGCGGATCTGCTCCAGCGCAGTGAAGCGGTGTTCGAGACGGATGTTGTTCAGCGTGCGGAAAAAGCGGCTGAGGCGCTGCGGATGCTGGACGTCCTGCTGGCCGAAACCGGTGTCGACCAGAATCAGGCCGTTGCTCGCGGTTTCGATCAGCAGGCAGTGACACACCACCGACGCCGTCAGGCCGCGACTGTAGCCATCGAACAACGCGCCGCCCAACGGGCACATACAGCCGCAATTCAGATGATGCACACGCATGTTTTACCTCCCTCGCGCCGGGCGCGCTGCCGAACCGTTATGCGCGGTTGACCCGCCCTGAGCGGCCACTGCTCGAATGAATCGACGTATGGCACGGCGAGCGTTGCGCTTGGGCAATTGGAGGGAACAACCGCCCGTCTTCAGCGTCATCACTGAAAGCGCCGGGCGTTTATCCGCCGCGTCAGCACCACTCAAACAGTCACCCAGCCCCGCATCAAAAGGATGACCACCATGTTCGATAAGCCCCGCTACATCGTCAGCTTCATCCTCGACAACCAGCCGCAGAGCCGCACTCTGGAAGAGGACCTGGACGGCCTCGATCCGCAGCAGGCGGAAGCCGTGCTCAGGCAGACATTTCCCGAACTCAAGGACGCGCGCTTGAGTGACGTGCAGGTGCAGAAAAGGACCAAGCCTGACGAAGGCGACAATGTCCCGGGGCACTACCAGCAGCCCTGAATCCGCACAGCTAGAGCCGCCGGTAACGCATCACAGCAAATTCAAGGAGAGGACCATGTCCGCTACGCAGAATTTGGCATGGTGGAAAAACATCGCGATTTATCAGGTCTACCCGCGCTCGTTTGCCGACGGCAACGGTGACGGCATCGGCGATCTGCCGGGGCTGATCGCGCGGCTCGATTACCTCAAGGCGCTCGGTGTTGGCGCGTTGTGGTTGTCACCGGTGTACCCGTCGCCAATGTGCGACGCCGGTTACGACATTTGCGACTACACCGACATCGACCCGCTGTTCGGGCGCCTGGCCGATCTCGATCAGCTGATTTCCGAGGCGCACAAGCGTGGCCTCAAGTTGCTGATGGATTTTGTGCCCAATCACACCTCGGACCAGCATCCGTGGTTCATCGAATCGCGCGCCAGTCGCGACAGCCCCAAGCGTGACTGGTACCTCTGGCGCGACCAGCCGAACAACTGGCGCGCGTCGATCGATGGCGGTAGCGCCTGGACCTGGGATGAAGGCAGTCAGCAATACTATCTGCACTTCTTTTTGCCGCAGCAGCCCGACCTCAACTGGCACAACCCGCAGGTCGTCGAGGCCATGCACAACGTGCTGAAGTTCTGGCTCGACCGTGGCGTCGATGGCTTCCGCATCGATGTGGTGCATTGCGTGGGCAAGGATCCGACCTTCGCCGATGACCCGCGCTGCATGGCCGGCGAAACCATGGTGCAGATCAACGATCAGCCCTACAGCCACGAAGTGCTGCGCGGCTTGCGCCGCCTGGTGGACCATTACCCCGGCGACCGCGTGTTGATCGGTGAAGTGAATATCCGCTCGACGGCACGAGTGGCGGCGTATTACGGCGCCAGTGACGAATTGCACATGTCGTTCAACTTCCCGCCCCTGGATGCGCCGTGGGACCCGGTGGTGTTTCGCCTGTGTATTCGTGAAGTCGAACGTTGCCTCGGCGAGCAATCGGCGTGGCCGACCTGGGCCTTGTCCAATCACGACAACAGCCGCATCCGCAGCCGTTACGGCGGCTCGCTGGCACGCGCAAACGCAGCGGCGGTGATGCTGCTGAGTCTGCGCGGCACGCCGTTCATTTTTCAGGGCGACGAACTGGCGCTGGAAGACACCCAGGTCAACGCGCAAACCCGCGTCGACCCCGGCGGACGCGACGGCAGCCGGGCGCCGTTACCGTGGCGGGCGCAGGCGCCGCACGGCTGGTCGGGCAAAGCGCCATGGCTGCCCTTCCCGCCTGAAGCCGAAGCGCTGGCGGTGGAAACTCAGGAAAGCGCCAGCGACTCCACGCTCAATCTGTACCGGCGCCTGCTGCATTGCCGCCGCGAGAGCGCAGCCTTGCGCCTCGGCGACTGGCAGGAATTGCCCTCGCACCCACAGCTATTGGCTTATCGGCGCCATTGCGAGGATGACGAACGCATCGTCTGCGTTAACTTCGACGCGGCCGAGCATGCCTTTGTGTTGACCGGCGAGTGGATCGTCGAAGTGGCCAGTGATCGCCACGGCGAGGACCAACCGTTCGCCGGCCTCGTCGCCGCGCAACAAGCGCTGATCCTGCGTCAGAAAGGAACTGCCCATGAGCGCTGAATGGCCGCATACCACCGTGATCTATCAAGTTGATCCGTCGCAGTTTTTCGACCGCAATGACGATGGTTGCGGTGACCTTGCCGGCATCGTTGAACGCCTCGATCACCTGCGTTCACTGGGCATCGGTGCGCTGTGGTTGCTGCCGATCTTCGGCTCACCGTTTCGCGATTGCGGCTATGACATTAGCGATCATCAGGCCGTGGAACCGCGCTTCGGCAGCGAAGCGGATTTTCGCCGGCTGATCGACGCGGCCAACCAGCGCGGCATACGCGTGATCATGGAACTGGTGCTGCAACACACCAGCGACCAACACCCGTGGTTTCAGCAGGCACGCCGGGATCGCCACAGCCGCTATCGCGACTATTACATCTGGTCGGACCGACCCGTGGACGATGGCAACCAGCCGATCTTTCCCGGCGTGGAAGACAGCATCTGGCAATGGGATGAACAGGCCGGGCAGTTCTACCGGCATCTGTTTTACCGGCATGAGCCAGACCTGAACGTGCAAAATCCGGCAGTGATCACCGAGATCGAACAGATCATCAGCCACTGGCTGCGCCTGGGTGTTGCCGGGTTTCGTCTGGACGCCGCGTCCCACGCCGTGGAACAGGCCGGCGGCGGCGAGGAAGAACGTGGGGTGTGGCTGCTCGAACGGCTGGCGATGCATGCGCGCTCGATCAACCCGGAATGCCTGTTGATGGGCGAAGTCGATGTCGAACCGCAGCGCTTCCAGCACTATTTCGGCAGTGGAAATCGCCTGCAACTGGCGCTGGATTTCTGGATGAACAATCACCTGTTTCTGGCCCTCGCCCGCGAGCGTGCCGAACCGCTGCTGCGCGCGTTGCGCCAGCGCCCGCACGCCCCGGATGGCGCTGGTTATGCGGTGTGGCTGCGCAACCATGACGAGCTGGATCTGGAACGCCTGAGCCCGGCCGAACGCGAGGAAGTCATGCAGGTGTTTGCCCCGCAAGAGGACATGCGTGTCTATGGCCGGGGCATCCGCCGACGGCTGGCGCCAATGCTCGATGGCGACGTGCGACATCAGGCCTTGGCGCAGGCGCTGCTGGCGTCGCTGCCGGGCACGCCAATCATTCGTTACGGCGAGGAAATCGGTATGGGCGACGACCTGCGACAGCGCGAACGCCTCGCGGTGCGCACGCCGATGCAATGGAGTGCAGAGGTCAATGGCGGGTTTTCCCGCGCGGAACAAACGAAGCTGCCGGCACCACTGATCGAGGATGGACCGTTCAGCTATCAGCGGGTGAATGTTGCCGCGCAGCAAGACGATCCCGAGTCGCTGCTCGCGCGCTGTCAGGCGATCTTTCAGCAGCGGGCGCAGCTCGGCGAAATCGGCTGGGGCGCCTCTGAACCCCTTGCGCAGGCGCATCCGGCGGTGTTTGCCATGCGCCATGTTGGCGCAGCGATCACCATTGTCCTGGCCAACCTCAGTCGGCAGCCAGTCACGCTCGATCGAGCGTTGAACAAAGAACTGAAGGGTTTCGAGCAGGTCCTCGCGGACGGCATCTATCCCTCGCCCGTCAGCGAAACCGAGGCGCTGACACTCAATGGCTTTGGCTACCGCTGGTTTCGTCGCAGCGTTTCAAAACCATAACAACACCAGCGCGCCGACCACTGCCAGCGCCGCTGCCAATGCCGACACCTGAGTCGAAGTCAGCGCCAGCGCGCTGTCGCGCGAGCGGCCGACAAAGCGTCCGCGCGCGCGGTGCAGGTCGCCACTCAGCGGTTGATAGAGGTTGTCGCCGTGCTCGCCGTTATCGTCTTCCTTGCTCATCTGCCCCGGATAGCATTGGCGCGCGAGCATTCGGTCGAGCAACCCCGGAATCAGGCAACTGCCGACAATCGCCTTGATACTCGCCATGCCCAGCCACAACTCGCGCGGCGGGCGCTGGATGACGCTGAAGATCGCCCGCGCGGCGACGTCCGGGTCGTGAATCGGCGGCACCGGTTGCGGACGTTTTTCCAGTTTGTTGCGCGCCCAATCGAACTGCGGCGTATTGATCGCCGGCAACTGCACCATGCACACGCGAATGCGGCTGCGCTCGTGCAGCAGTTCGCAGCGCAACGCATCGGTGAAACCGCGCACGGCGAACTTGGCCGCGCAATAGGCGGACTGCAACGGAATCGCCCGATAGGCCAGCGCCGAGCCGACCTGGATGATCAGCCCCGCATTGTGCGGGCGCATCAAGCGCAACGCCGCCAACGTGCCGTGGACAGTGCCGAGATAAGTCACTTCGGTGACCCGACGGATTTCCTCTGCGCTGAGCTTCTCGATCGGTGAAAACACCGTGACCATGGCTGAATTGACCCAGATCTGCAGCGGCCCCAGTTCCTCTTCCAGCGCAATGGCCGCCGCTTCCAGCGCTTGCGCATCAGCGACATCGACGCTGATCGCCTTCACTGCCTGCCCGTATTGCGCCAGCTCTTCACGCGTCGACTCCAGCCCGGCCTCATCGCGTGCGAGCAAGCCGATGCGGTAACCGGCGGCGGCGAAACGCTGCGCCGTGGCGCGCCCTACGCCGGCACTGGCGCCGCAGATCACCACCAGCCCGTTGTTTTGCTGATCCATGCTTTGCTCCTCCCGGCAGACTAGAACTTGGGCACATCGCCCGTGGCTTCGGCCAGCGTCGCCAGTGCCTCCTCCATGCTGGCGATGTTGTCTTGCAGCTTTTCGAAAACCAGATCGAACGCGCCGTCGACGTCCATCGTCTGCTGCCCGCGCAGCGTGGCGCTGCCCTCCTCGATCTCGCGCAACGTATTCACGCTCTCGCGCAGGCTGAGTAATTGCTCGAAGATGCTTGCGATCTGGGCTTTGCTGTCGACACTCATGTTTGCCATCCAGACCTCATCATCATTCAACCGAACGCAATTTCGTCAGCAGGCCGCGCAACGTATCCTTGTGGCCCTCGAGACCTTCGCTGGTCAGCTCGTATTCCTTCAACGCGCTGGTGCGGCCGTGATCCTTGCTGCTCTGCATCAACCGTCCCAACAGCAACTGCTTTTCATGCAAGGCGCGAATCGCCACCCATAGCGCTTCTTCGACGGTTGCGTTCTGGGCGTGGAACAAGGCGCGGCTGGTGTAGGCGTGCCCGGTGTGACAGCGAAAACGCGGCGGGGTATCGCCGACTTCCCACAGCGCCCCGCCACATTCCGGGCAGGATATACCGGCGACCTTGCCGATCCCGTCCAGGACATAAGCGCCGCCGCGACTGAGGCTTTCGGTGAGTTCGTTTTCCGTCGCGTACGGCTCGATGCGTGGCGGCTGCACCGACGAATGAGCGCCGTCCGCGCGTTGCCGGACCGCCTCGACCAACGCCGTGCCCAGTGTGTTCAGCGGCAGGCACACGTCCACCTGCACATGCCGCAATGCATTGCGTGGCATCGACGGCGCTTCGGCGGTGTCCGGGTCCTGCACGAACACCTGACCGCCATACGCTTTGATCGCTTGCAGCCCGACCACGCCGTCATCCAGCTCGCCGGTCAGCATCACGCCAATGGCTCTGTCGCCGTAACTGGTCGCGGCCGAGCGAAACATCGGATCGATGGCCGGGCGCGCATGGTTCTCCTTGGCGCTGCGCACCAATTGCACCGTGTCGCGCTTGATCAGCAAGTGCTTGTCCGGCGGTGCGATGTACACGCAGCCATTGGCCGGCCTGGTGCCGTTTGCGGCGAAACCAATGTCGAGCGACAAGGTGTGCGTCAGCAGGCTCGGCAGCAGGCTCGGCTGATCGCCGATGTGCATGGTGATGAACACCGCTGCCGGCAGATCGCGTGGAAACTGCTCCAGCAGCACGCGCAATGCGGCCAGTCCACCGCTTGAAACACCAATGACAATGATCTGTTCGACCGGCTTGTGTTGATTCATGTTCTACGTCCTTACTGCCGGATCGAAAGCGCCGATTTGCCCTCTGACCGCGCTGGCAGGCTGTTGCGGGCGCACCGAGCCCCGTTTGAAAAAATGATCGTTGTGTCTGTTGTGATCGGTCGAAACGATCGAAGGTTCGAAGAAATCTTCAATCGCCGGTCGCAGCGCCTGCGATTGAATTTTTAACGCTCATGCCTTCCTAAACGTTGAGCGCCCCGCAACGGGGCGCACGTCAAAGAGGACTGAAAGCGATGCCGAAAACCCGCGAACAGGCCGCCGATGGCGAGACCACGGCCAACACCGAAGCACTGCTCAAGCGCCTGCTGATGGCGCGCGGCCCCGGTGGACAGGAAGACGAGGTGCGTAGCATCTGTCAGGAACACTTGCAGCGTCACTGCGATGAAACCTGGACCGATCCGGCCGGCAATGTCATCGGTTTGATCAAGGGGCGGAACAGCAGTGCCGATGCCAACCGCGCGGTGCGCATCATGGGCCACATGGATGAAATTGCCATGCTGGTCAAACGCGTCGAACCGGACGGCACCTTGCGCGTGGTGGCGCTGGGCGGTGCCAATCCGGTGAACTTTGGCGTTTGCCCGGTCGACATTCTCGGCGACGAGCAAATCCTGCCCGGCGTGCTGTCGTTCGGCTCGATGCACGCGACCACCGGCTCGCCGCAGGGTCAGGACGTACTCAGCGGCGCCGTGCAATGGAAAGACGTGCACATCATCACCCGCCAGGACCCGCAAGCCTTGCAGCGCATGGGCGTCCGCCCCGGCACGCGGGTGGTGCTCAGTCAGCACTGGCGCACGCCGTTTCGCGTCAACGATGCGATTGCCGCGCATTTTCTCGATGACCGCGCGCCCGTCGTGGCCATGCTGCAAGCTGTCGAGCAAGTGCAACACTGGCGCAGCGAGTTGCCCTTTGACGCCTACTTCGTCTTCACCACCCTCGAAGAAGAAAGCAACGCCGGCGCGATGTACGCCGCCGCGCATTTGCCCGGGGAAACGACCATTGCGGTCGAAGTCGGTCCGGTGATGAGCGAATACGCGACACAGTTGATGGTCGACCCGATCGTCAATACCGGCGACCAGAAAGGTTATTACTCAAGGCATGTGGTGACCGCACTGGCGGCGGCCGCCAAAGACTGCGGCTTTGATCCGCAATTTGCCCTGCTGGTGGACTTCGCCTCCGATGCCAGTGCGGTGATGAGCTCAGGCATCAGCGCCCACGCGGGATGCCTGGCGATACCGACCGAAAACACGCATGGCTACGAACTGGTGGTGGATGGCGCGATCGAAGCGTGCGCCGCGACGCTGGTGCAATACCTGAAAAACCTGCCAGGCAACGACGTTGGGTGAACCGGCGCCTCTGTGAGGCGCCGGCTCAGCGATTCACTTGAACCGCAGGGTACGCTGGGACGTGAGCACGTGCTCCAACTGCGGCTCGACCACCGCGCGATGCACGGCGAGCACCCGCGCCTGCTCCCATTCGAGGTCGGGGCGTAACCATTCCAGCGCATCCTGCGCCGCAAACGCCAGCAACCGCTGGCGTTTCATCTCGATATCTTCATGAGTCACCAAAGCCAGCCCTTCATATCCGTTCGAGGCGCCGCCCTGTGCCAGCGCCGCAAGGAACATGGGGGCTGGCTGACGCGACGTAGTGTAGGCCAGATTACGTGAGTGCACGGTCATGCCGGTGTCCAGAGGTTCGTACCAGCCCTCGACAGCGACGAGCATGCGCCCGTCACGCTTGACCCGGTTGAACACTTTCGAGCGCATCACCAGGTGCAGCGGCAAATGCGTGAGCGGCGGCAACGTCCCGCTCGACCACGACGGCGACCAGCCCCAGCGTACCGGCAGGCACTCGAGGGTTGTGCCGCGATGGCGAATGCCGGTGACCTGCATGCCCGGTTTGATCAGATCGCCGCGCCCGCTGTGGCGATGATCGGCGTCAGCGCTACTGTTGGTCGCAACGCCCAGCACTTCGATACGGGAAATCTTTCCTTCGAGAAAGCATGACGCCAGTTTCTGCGGGGCGGCGTGTTGAACAATGTACTCACACATTACGACACTCCTGACACTCGATCCGGAAACGCCTGCCGGGCCGCCTCAGCGGCGGCCCATCAACCGCTTGATGTTCATCCAGTCCTCGTAAGCGGCCCTGCGCCTGGCATCTGCCAGCGCTTTTGCTTCAGTGAAACGCAACCAGACATCGGCATTTTCGTCCCCCGTCTGGATAAGCTTGTAGGCGATCTCGTCGAGCAGGTCTGCCTCTCTGAACAACGCGGTATTGCGGGCGATGGCTTCATCCCATTGGGTGGGCGGGTCGGGGTCCGGGTCTGACAGGGGTCTGGTCATATCGCAAGGTCCTCATCCCAGGTCACCGGCTTCGAGGCCCGCCATTGCACGTCGGTCACGCCGAACCGCTCCGCCATCGGTTTGGAAAAACGCTTCAAGGGAGGCCTTCCGGGCTTGGGGATCGGGGTCAACCCCGCGTCACAACTGGCCCACTGCCAGGCTTCCGCGTTGTTCATCAGTTTCGTCCTGATAATGAACGACTTGGGCATGCCATGGAGTCGGTAGTTGATCACATACAATTCTGCTTGGCTCATGAGGCTCTCCTGTTGTTACTAAACAGGGATGTTTCACGCGCGGAGAAATTCAGAGAATTTGACTGGATTTCGATATACGTTTCAACGCCCTGAAAATTAGCTATACAGAGCCACCAAATCTGTACAAGTCGAGCGTAATGTTTTTTTAACAGCCAAATGAAAGGCAACTAACGATCCCTTGCCTGACAACTTTGCGATGCAATTGCAGCGTGCAAACCTGAGCGTGTTTGCGTTCGCCCTGTCATTTCCGTGTCATTGCGCGCAAAACCTCGTCTCATGCAGTCGCAGGCACGAAAGTTGTACTGACGTGCAAATAAACCCTGATCTTCCGATCCTCAATAATTAATAAGCGAAGCGCTTTTCGCGCGGTTTTTTATACAAAACCACCGAAGCGTGTGCGAAGGTTGAATTGGCCTATCGAGCCGTAACAGGAGAGTGCGTGATGGATGACGATGATCAACAGCATACTTGTACAAGGTGCAACAGGCTGTACAAAAGCCCCCAGCAAGCGGAACGCTACAAGGCGGGCGCGGGCCATGCTGGGCTGTGCGGGCGATGCATCAAGCTGCAACAAGAGCAGGCCATTGATGAAGGCCTCGCGCTCTGCGCCGCGAAGATGATGCTGATCGACAGCCAGTTCAAAACACCGCCGAAGCGCTAGTTTGATGTCTGCCGCACCCGCTTCTTATGGACGATCGTTGCAGTGCGCGCAGATCAACTGGCTATGGCGGTCAGCAAAACCAGTTACATATCAAAAAAATGGCAGATTGATATTAACTCTTCGCTGCTTTGAAAGAAGTGACCGTTAGTCAGATGAACTTCAAGAAAAAACGAAACAACTCCAGCCAGTACGATCCCAATAGCAGACCTGCCAAAAGCAGGTCGCTCACGAGTACCCTCCTTAATTGCCCGTACCCTGTACGGGCTTTTTTCTCTTGTTCGTTACATGTTGTTTTTGTTTAAACTCCGACACCTAAATTCTGACCATTATTAACATTCCCTCCGCTATAGCCCAGCGGTACGTTGTTCGGCATACAGGCGGCACGCCTCGCCGAAGGCGTGAAATATCTTCAGATATTCCGGATGCGACAGCACCTGCCACTCAGGATGCCACTGCACGCCCAAAGCAAATCCCTTGCTGCCCTCAACCGACAGCGCCTCGATCAAACCGTCCTCCGCCACCGCCTCAACACGCAAGCCCTCAGCCACCCGCGCGATGCCCTGGGCGTGCACGGAATTGACCTTGATCGCCCCCTCAAGCCCAAGCCCCGCCAGAACGCCGCCCGGTTGCACCGTTACGTCGTGGGTCTTGGCGTACTGCTCTTCGATAGATTCATCACTGGGCGGTTCATGCTCCGGGCCAGGCTCATCCAGCTGCTGGTGCAAGGTCCCGCCGAAGGCCACATTCAGCTCCTGCACCCCACGACACAAACCGAGCACTGGCAACCCGGCAGCAATCGCCACGCGCAACAACGGCAGCGTCAGATGATCACGCGCCGGATCATGCTCAGTCCCCGGCGGACTCGGCGGCCCGCCGTAATGAAACGGCTCGATATTCGACGGCGCACCGGTGAACAGCAAACCATCGACACTCGCGACAATCTGCTCAGGATCAAGCAGATCAGGAAACATCGGCAAAATCAGCGGCAGCCCACCGGCCGCACTGGCCACTGCACGCGAATTCTTGTCGTCATTCATCTGCACCGCATGCGGACCGATCTTCCAGCAACTGGCCGTGACCGCAATGACAGGTAATCGAGACATACACTCCCCCGGATTTGGTTGTGGGCGTTTCGCCTGGAATTTTTGAGTTCAGGGGTGGTGAGGGCGTTCAGTTGGTTTTAGGGGCGCGGTCAAACTGAGTTGCCTGCCTGAAAATCAAAAATCAAGATCAAAAGCCCCTCACCCTAGCCCTCTCCCGGAGGGAGAGGGGACTGACCGTGGTGATTGGAAGAGGTACGCCGACTTGCGATACCGAGTCGAACGCAAAATTTGAAAAGCCTACAAGTCGGCTCCCTCTCCAGGGGGAGAGGGCTGGGGTGAGGGGCGAATCCACCGAAAATCTCAAGCCATGCGACGCTTCTAACCACTCAACAATGAGCGCAAGCTCGAGTGCTCTTGATCTTGCGTCACCGGCGACGTCGGAAGGCTGAGCGCAGGGATTGATCCGGGCGTGGGAGCGCAGCGACCGTCTGGCGCAGCCAGACACAGCGGAAG